>JALZCO010000289.1 GCA_030863015.1 Actinomycetota bacterium | reverse complement strand
ACCCGGCTGCAGGATGCGCTGCAGCGGGTCAAGGACGGGGTTGTCTTCTGCGCTGTCTGCGGCACGGTCTCGGAGAAGCAGACGTGCCGGCTCTGCGCTGATCCACGTCGCGATCCCAGGGTGGTCTGTGTGGTCGAGGAACCCAAGGATGTGCTCGCGGTGGAGCGCACTCGTGAGTTCACCGGCCGCTATCACGTGCTGGGTGGCGCGCTGGATCCACTGTCCGGTGTCGGCCCCGATCAGCTGCGGATCCGAGAGCTGCTGACCCGGATAGGTACCGACGACGTGACCGAAGTGATCATCGCGACGGATCCGAACACGGAGGGCGAGGCCACGGCCACCTACCTGGCGCGGCTGCTGCGGGACTTCCCCGGCCTGACGGTGACCCGGCTCGCCTCCGGCCTCCCGATGGGCGGTGACCTGGAATTCGCCGATGAACTCACCCTCGGCCGCGCCATGTCCGGACGCCGCGCCGTCTGAACCTGTGACGCCCGAGCACTCAGGCCCGAGGCAGGTGGACCACGACCGCGCGCTGTTAGCGCAGCGCGCGGTTCACTGCCGAGACGACAGCATTCAGCGAAGCGGTGACGATGGACCCGGAGACGCCGACACCCCACAGGACCTGTTCGCTGACCGAGCACTCAAGGTACGCCGCGGCCGCGGCGTTATCGCCGGCCGACATAGCGTGCTCGGAGTAGTCAAGCACTCGGACGTCGAATCCCAGCGTGGCCAGCGCATCGACGAAGGCCGCGATGGGGCCGTTGCCCGAGCCGGTGATCTGGTGTTCCTCACCTTCCACGAGCACACTGGCCTGGATCTCGTCGTGGCCTTCGCCGTCGTCTGACAGCTGGTGCCGTAAGACCCGCAGGGGGGCGCTGCGGTCTAGGTAGTGCTCGGCAAAGAGGTCTCGAATCTGCTGCGGCGAGACCTCGCCACCTCCAGTATCGACGTGCTGCTGGATGATGCGAGAGAACTCGATCTGCAGCCGTCGCGGCAGCTCAAGCTGATGCTCGGCCTTCATCACGTAGGCGACGCCGCCCTTGCCGGACTGGGAGTTCACCCGGATCACTGCCTCGTAGTTGCGCCCGACGTCTTTGGGGTCGATGGGTAGATACGGCACCTCCCAGCGATGCTCATCCACCCTGATGCCGGCTCGAGCCGCGTCGACCTGCATCGCCCGCAACCCCTTGTTGATCGCGTCCTGGTGGCTGCCGGAGAACGCGGTGTACACCAAGTCACCGCCGTAGGGATGCCGCTCGGAAACCGGCAGCTGGTTGCAGTACTCAACGGTGCGGCGTATCTCGTCGATGTCGGAGAAATCGACCTGCGGGTCGATGCCCTGGCTGAACAGGTTCATCCCGAGCGTCACCAGACACACGTTGCCGGTGCGTTCCCCGTTGCCGAACAGGCAGCCTTCGATACGTTGCGCGCCTGCCTGATAGCCGAGCTCGGCGGCGGCAACCGCGGTGCCACGGTCATTATGCGGATGCAGCGAGAGGACCACCGCACTACGCCGTTCCAGGTTGCGATGCATCCATTCGATGGAGTCGGCGTAGACGTTGGGCGTGGCCATCTCGACGGTGGCCGGCAGGTTCACGATCACCGGTGCGTCCGCCGTGGGCTGCCAGATCTCGGTGACCGCGTTGCACACCTCTGCGGCGTAGGACAGTTCGGTACCGGTGTAGGACTCCGGCGAGTACTGAAAACGGAAGTCGGTGTCGGAGTACTTGCCCGCATACTCCACAAGCATCTCGGCTGCTGAGGTGGCTATCTTCTTGATCCCCTCGCGCTCCTCCCGGAACACCACCCGGCGCTGCAGGATCGACGTCGAGTTGTAGATGTGCACGATCGCCTTGTGCGCGCCTTCCAGTGCCTCGAAGGTGCGCTCGATGAGTTCCGGCCGGCACTGTGACAGCACCTGGATGCGCACATCCTCGGGCACGGCATCCTCAGTGATGATTTCGCGGACGAAGTCGAAATCGGTTTGGCTGGCCGATGGAAAGCCGACTTCGATCTCCTTGTAACCCATCCGCACCAGCAGCTCGAACATGCGCCGCTTGCGTGCCGGGCTCATCGGGTCGATCAAGGCCTGGTTGCCATCCCGCAGATCAACCGCACACCACTGCGGTGCCCGGCTGATCGTGATGTCGGGCCAAGTGCGGTCCGGCAGTGACACCGGTTCCACAGTCTGGGCGAAGGGCCGGTAGCGATGCGCGGGCATCGCGCTGCCGCGCTGGAGGTTCCACCGGGGCTGGTCGAGTGGAACTACGGCGGTGGGAGCTTGGATGCGGCTGGTACCGCCTGCAGTGAAGGTACTGGGTTCGGTATCACTGAGGTCGATATCGGCCGCTTTGGGAGTCCTCGTCTGCTTCGGTGCCATCTCTGCGCCTTCTGGTAGCCGGACAATCCGACCGGCGGATGCGCGCGGGCGACTCCGCGACGGGGGGCCGGTCGTCGTCAGACCCCGTCGCGGCGGCGAAGCAGCAGGGCGCGTGCCACGCGATGACGGTAGCCGGATCCTGCCTGCAGCACGCAACCACCCTCCCGGATAGTGAGACCCCCTGCTGGGCCCGTTTCCTCACGGACAGTGCAGACCGTCGCAGACCGTGGCAGACTTTGGGTATGGGTGGAACTGTTCGGGACTCTTCCAGCCGCGCGTCGTCCCGCGGAGGCCGCGCCAGGATCGTCAGAATGCTCGCGGCGCTGATCCGGATCGTGGGTTGGCTCTTCGTCATAATCTTGGTGGCGCACATCGCGCTCACGTTGGGCGAGGCCAATCCGGCCAACAGCATCACGAGGTTCGTCGCATACTGGGCGGACCGCCTTCAGCTCGGCTTCCAAAACCT
>JALZCO010000279.1 GCA_030863015.1 Actinomycetota bacterium | reverse complement strand
GGGCGCTGCCTCACCTCAGCCGGCCACGAGATTCGCGCGACGCCCAGCCAGACGTGAATCGGCAGGCCGGTCAGAAGCGGCAGGCGCCGACGCTAACCTCCTGATTCCGGGCGATCGCGCTCTCGATGCCTGGACGGACCTGTTCCGCGGTGAGCGCGTAGCCGCTGGCGCGGTCCCCGGGGTTGCCGGCGAACACGACGCCGCCGACCAGTCCGGCGGTGGTGATGAACGGTCCACCGGAGTCGCCCTGCACCAGGGGAGCGTCGAGGACGAGGATCTCGCGCCGCACGCTGCCTTCCCCGTAGATGTCGCGTCCCACCGCCTCGATCCGGGTGCGCACCGTCGCCGGCCGCACCACCATCTGCGACTGCGCGCCGGGGAACCCGAAGGTCGCCCCCTCGGTGCCGCGGGTGGCCGCGGACTCGGTCCAGCCGATCGCGGGTGCCTGCACATCCGGGGTGGACAGCACGGCGATGTCGAGCCCGGGATCGACGTGGATCGCCACGGCCGTGTGCTCGCCGGCAGCATCCCGCACGCGCAACTGGTCGAACCCGGCGATGACGTGGGCGTTCGTGACGACGAACCCGGGCTGGGTGACGAATCCGGACCCGGCACCGATCTTGGCACCGCAGCCAATCCCGAGGATCTGTACCGTGCTCGGTTGCCCGGCGGCGGCCGCTGCCTGCACTGCCTCGCTGGCGGTGGGTGGCACGGGTGGCGCCGTGATTCCGCGGCCTGCGCCCGCGAATACCTGCGGGAAGCCCTGGTCGTCGAGGTAGCCGGAGATGCGGCCGGCGACGTCCGGGGGCGGCGGCAGTGCAGCGTCGAGGGCTTGGATCGCCTGCGAGCCGCGGACCTGCTGCGCGAGGCCGGGGAACGGGCCCTGCGCCAGCACACTCGACAGCAGCCAGACAACGAGCACCAAGCCCAGCGCGCCGACCCCCACCCCCGCGACCCGGTCAGCCTTGTCCACGCCGGCGCGGTGTACGGCACGGTGCAGGCGTAAGCCGATTCGTACGCCGACGCCCTGGCCGATCAGCATCGCGACGAGCAGCACGGCAAGTGTCAGTAGCGCGAGGGCCTGCCCCGGCTCGTCGACGAACAGCCCGCCGATCGCAGGCGCCACCAACATTCCCACGACCAGCCCGAGCGCCAGACCGCCGAACGCGGCGATCTGGGACACCGCCCCTTGCCGCCAGCCTCGGAACAGCACGTAGACCAGCAACAGAAACAGCACAGCGTCCAGCACGTTGCGGGCGAGGGTCAGGTCAGTCGGGGCACGAGCCCGGTGCCCGTACAGCGGGGGCAGGGATAGGGCTCCATGCCCTCGATCGTGGACGCGCAGCAGCTGCCACAGCTGGAATCCGGGCGATCGACCGGGGTCGCAGGCGCGTAGAGCTGACCAGCGCCCCAGCAGATCGGGCAGTACACCGTGGCCGGGGCCGACGCCACACTGTCGCCGACGTTCACACTGGCCTCCCAGACTCGCAGTGATGTTTCACCACCGTAGCCACGGTCGCAGGGTCGGGCGAGCCGGACGCGACGGTAATGTGCGCTGCCGTGCAGACGATGCTCGCCGAGCTCACGACGATGCGCCTGGGCGGCCCGGCCGGCGAGTACGAGGTCGCGTACGCGACTGAACACCTCGTCGCGCTGATCCGGGAAGCCGACGCCACGGGTAAGCCGGTGCTCGTGATCGGCGGCGGTTCCAACCTCGTCGTCGGCGATCAGGGCTTCGAGGGGCTCGTCGTGCGGGTCGCCACGTCCGGGCTGACGTTTCACGGGGAGGATGTCACGGTCGACGCCGGCGTCGACTGGGACACCGTTGTCACGACAACACTTGACGCGGGACTCGCGGGACTGGAACCACTGTCGGGCATCCCGGGTTCGACCGGAGGGACCCCGGTGCAGAACGTGGGCGCCTATGGCGGCCTGACGTCAGAGCTGCTGCGCCACCTGACCGTGTACGACCGGGCGACCGGCGCGACCGAGCAGTGGGCACCGGACCAGTGCGGCTTTGGAAGCCACCGGCAGTCAGTCTTCAAACACACCGACCGCTACGTGGTTCTCGACGTGACATTCCGGCTGATCCGCTGCACCCGATCCCGCCCCGTCCGCTATGCGGCTCTGGCCGAACGACTCGGCGTCTTACCTAGCGAAACGGCGCCGACTTCGGACGTCCGAGACGCTGTCCTCGCGCTGCGTCGGGAGCGGGGCATGGTTCTTGATGCCGGTGACCATGACACGTGGAGCGTGGGATCCTTTTTCATCAATCCGGTCCTCACCTCGGTGCCGGACAAGGCCAGGGACTGCCCGCAATATCCTGACCCCGCGGGGACCAAACTTTCCGCAGCGTGGCTGATCGATCATGCAGGTTTCCCCCGTGGGTACGGCCACGGCTGGGGGCGCGGCACGGTGGCGCTGTCGTCCAAGCACGCCCTGGCCGTGACGAATCGCGGTGGCGCCACGACCGCCGAGGTCATGGAGTTCGCCGCCCACATCCGGGATGGTGTTGAGCAGCGGTTCGACATCCGCCTCGGGCCGGAATGCGACCTGGTGAATTGCAAGATCGGCTAGAAGGTCACGATCAGAGGTCAACGTCGGCGGACGAGGGCGACGGGTCGCGTTGATACCCCGGCCAGGCTGGAGGACACCGTCTGTTCGGCGACGGTGAAGTGCCCAGTGTCGAGGCCAGGATGGTCAGGCATGGCGGGCGTGCGCAGCGGTGGTCGGCGTGGAGGGGAACCAGCCGCGCGCGGCGAGGGACACGTACACCAGTCCGACGAGGACGGGGACCTCGATGAGTGGGCCAACGACACCGGCGAGGGCCTCGCCGCTGGTGATACCGAAGGTCGCGACCGCGACGGCGATGGCCAGTTCGAAGTTATTGCCTGCCGCGGTGAACGCCAGCGTGGTGGACCGCTCGTAGCCCAGTCTGAGGCCCTTGCCCAAGGCGAACGACCCGGCCCACATGATGGCGAAGTAGGCGAGCAGCGGCAGCGCGATGCGGGCGGCGTCCAGCGGGTGGGAGGTGATCTGGTCGCCCTGTAGCGCAAAGAGGATCACGATGGTGAACAGCAGGCCATAGAGCGCGAACGGACCGATGCGGGGCAGGAACGTTTCCTCGTACCAGACCTGGCCTTTGGTGTGTTCGCCGAGGCGGCGGGTGAGGTAGCCGGCCAGCAGCGGCACCCCGAGGAAGATCAGCACTGAGCGGGCGATGTCCCACGACGATACGTCCAGCCCCGTGGTGTCCAGGCCCAGCCAGCCCGGTAGGGCGACGAGGTAGAACCAGCCGAGTCCGGCGAAGGCGATCACCTGGAACAGCGAGTTCAGCGCGACCAGCACAGCCGCCGCTTCCCCGTCACCGCAGGCGAGGTCGTTCCAGATGAGGACCATGGCGATGCACCGGGCGAGCCCAACGATGATCAGCCCCGTACGGTATTCGGGCAGATCAGGCAGCAACAGCCAGGCTAGAGCGAACATCAGCGCCGGCCCGATCACCCAGTTGAGGGCCAGCGAGGACACCAG
>JALZCO010000255.1 GCA_030863015.1 Actinomycetota bacterium | reverse complement strand
CAGATCGCCGATCGGCTGGTCGTGTCGGTCCGTACCGTCGAGGGCCATCTCTACCGGGCTAGCGCCAAACTCGGCGCCGCCGACCCCAGCGAGCTCGCCCGTTAGTGCACGACGACTAAACGTCGTCTGGTACCCACCAAAGGACCCGAGTAGCCAAGGGCGCCCGATCCGGCGCTGGCCACGCCTGAGTGTGATTACATCGAACTAGCCACCCTCCACGGCAACTAACCCCCTGCCGCCTACCCACCGCGCCGAATCCGAGTAGTCGACTACTCGCATCGCCGCCCCGCGCTGCGCGCATCATTAACTCCGCTGCATCAGTCCCCCGGAGTACCTGCTCCGGCAGTCAACAGCGAGGAGAACCGTGATGAGTAGCGCCACGTCAGCGGCAATGGAAGAGCGTATTGAGGTGGCCGCGCCCGCAGCTGAGGTTTTTGCTGCGGTGACGGACGTCCACCGCATGGCCCGCCGGAGCCCCGAATGCTTCGCGGTATGGGTATGGCGCAAGCAGAATGGCAGGCCAGCGCGGTTCATCGGATGGAACAGGCACGGGTTGCACGTCTGGTTTTCCAGCTGCCACGTGCGCGTGACGGATCCGGGCTCGGAGTTTGCGTTTGACGTGTACGCGCTCGGGTTCCCGGTGGCTCGGTGGGGGTACCGGTTCAGTCCTACCGCAGGCGGCACCGAGGTCACCGAGTATTGGGTCGACAAGCGTACTCGCGGGGCCCATGTGTTAGGGCGGATCTTCATCGGCAAGGCATCGAATATACGTGAAGAGATCAACCGAGACGGTATGCGCCAAACCTTGCTCCGCCTCAAAGCCGAGCTAGAATCCGGGCGTCAGAGCTGATCAGAGGAAATCATGATGAACAAGGCAATCCGTGACCGCGCCGCCGCGCTCGGCGCCAGCATGGCCGGCCTCCTGATCGCTCGCGGTTGGCCCGCGGCACGGGCCCTGACATGCGCGACGAGGTAGTGGCCGCCCGGCAATTGGAGCGCGTCGAGGCGATGCGCCACTTGTCGAACACCTACTCGTTGGCTTTGCGTCTGCGCGACGCAGGCCTGACCAACGAACTCATCGCGGAATGCCTGGCCGTGGAACGTGAGGCGCTGGATCTGTTGTTGCAGGTCGCCGAGGCTAAACTAGCCGCGATATCGCGGGGTGAGCAGGGGGAACGGTCTGCCGGAGCGCCTCGGCATCACCGGTGCCGACACCGGCCGCTGCCATGCCAGCCTGTTCAAGGAGGGCATCGAGGTCGGACAGACGAGCACCGACCCATTCAAGCGGCCGGGCCGACAGCCCCTCGACGAAGGAACGCGGGCCCGGCTCCCACTCCCGGAAAGCCAGATGATGGTGAGCGCGGTCCAAGCTGCCTGGAAGACCCACCACCGCCTCCAGCAGGTCGACCCTCCACACGGGCCGGTCGATGACGATCGGGCGAGTCGAATAAATCGAACCCTTCAGCTCTCCCGGTTCGACCAGCCGTACCTCAAGGCGGACACCCCGCTCAGCGCCCCCCTGTCCCGGTAGCGGAGTGGGGTCGACGAAGTACAATCGCCATCACCACGCCGACTCGCTCGAACCCAAAAGCGTAAAACATGACGTCCTCCTCGCTCTCACCGCTGATTACGACCGCGCATCAAGCAGCATCCCGCACGGGAGCAATCAGACGTGATTCACGCACTCGGTCGATCGCGGGTGGCCGGTGCGCAGAGTGTCGGAGGATCCGAGATCGAGCTTGACCTTCATCAGCTGGGGCCTGCGCCTCAGCGCCAAGACGCGCGGACTGGGATGACGCACACCTTCTACAGGCCACCAACCAGTGGCGTGACGGTGGGGACTGTTCATGCGGTGCACCTGTGGCGTCAGGCCGAGCACCTCGCAGAGTCCCTGCGCCGCGGTGACGGTGGAGAGCCTTTATTTATTCGATCAGTAGCGAGATGCGTTTTCCACATCTTCCTTGAATCGCAGAAGTGACGCGGCGGTGAGCGAGGGTCTAGTCTCCTTTATTGCTTGAACGAAGTCCTCGGTCGTCGCCGGGTGAGCTTGTCCGCTTTCGTACTCGATCTCGAATGTTCGCTGAGCGGCTTTCTGGGCCGCAAATTCGATATCGACTGGGGTGAAAAACTCGCTGGCGTCCACGAGTCGGTCTAGGTCCACATTTTCGGCGGTGATGGGCGCCACATAGCGGCCCCAGATGGCCCGGCGCGCCTGTGCGCCCGGGGGACCGATGGGCAGCACGAGGTCGAAGCGGCCCGGGCGCAGAAAAGCTTCGTCCAATAAGTTCACCCAGTTTGTAGCACACACCAATAGGTGATAAGATACCTCGCGCAGCCGCGGAATCTGCCTGAGCAGCTCGTTGGTTACTCCCGGTGTCACCTTGCGGTCGGAGTCGCGAGAGGCGGCGATGTCCTCCACTTCATCCAGGAATAGCACCGCCGCGGGCAGTTCGCGGCAACGCTGAAAGATCTGGGCTAGCTGCCCGACCTGCAGCTCAGTGCTTGTGGAAGCGAGCTCGCTGGGGGAAAGTTCAATGAACGGCCACCCGAGGCGACTGGCAATCCCCTTGGCGGACGTTGTCTTGCCCGTTCCAGGAGGTCCGAATAAGACAATGGCGCGTGGGGGGACCACACCATGACGGCTGGCGAGCTCAGGATGGGTCAGCGGGAGGATGATGCGTCTTTCAATAATCTTCTTTTACTTATCCATCCCTTGAATCGAGTCCCATATTGCAGGATCGATCATCCTTCCGTGGACTTCGTCAAGCGCTCGGTCACTAGCGTGGAGGTCTTCGGCCCGGTCGAACCATTGGATTGGTCGCAGGGCGAAGCTGTTCCTCTGCAGTGCCTCCACCCAATTTGGGAAGTCGTGGGGCAGCAAAGCGACCGCTTTTGAGGCGCCGGATCTGCCAACCCACTCGAGTGCCGCCTCGAGAAGGGCCGATTCGAGACCTCGGCCTGTCCAGTCCGGTGCGATGGCTAGCC
>JALZCO010000217.1 GCA_030863015.1 Actinomycetota bacterium | reverse complement strand
TCCTAGAACTTGACGTGCTCATCGGGACCGGCGAGATCGTCACCGCAACCCCCGGTGATGATCTGTTCGCCGGATTTCCCAACTCCTACGGCACGCTGGGTTACGCCACCCGGCTGTGCATCGAGCTGGAACCGGTGCACTCTCACGTCGAACTGCGGCACGTCCGGTTCGACGACCTTGATGAGCTGTGCACCGGGGTGGCGCAGATCATGACGACCCGGGCATGGGACGGTGCGGACGTCGATTATCTCGACGGTGTGATGTTCTCCCCCACCGAGTCTTACCTGACACTCGGCCGGCGCATCCAGCATCGTGGACCGGCCAGTGATTACACCGGGGCGCAGATCTACTACCGCTCGATCCGGCAGCGTGATGATGACGTGCTGAGCACGCACGACTACCTGTGGCGCTGGGACACCGACTGGTTCTGGTGCTCGGGTGCCTTCGGTGTCCAGCACCCCGTGATCCGGCGGCTCTGGCCAGCTCGGTTACGCCGCAGCGACGTCTATTGGAAGATCGTGGCGCTGGCCAACCGCTTCGACCTGGAGAACCGCTTCGAGGTATGGCGTGGCCGGCCGCGCCGGGAACGCGTGATCCAAGACGTCGAGATTCCCCTCGAGCGCACCGCGGAGTTCCTGCGCTGGTTTGCCGAGCACGTCGACATCAAGCCAGTGTGGCTGTGCCCGTTGCGGCTGCGGGGCAACCGCGATTGGCCGCTGTATCCCCTGCAACGCGGCCGCAACTACATCAATGTGGGTTTCTGGTCAACGGTGCCGATCGCCGCTGGCGGAACCGGTAGTGACACCAACCGGGCCATTGAGCGCCAGGTTGACGCGGTGGGCGGGCACAAGTCGCTGTACTCGGACTCCTTCTACTCGCGGGAAGAGTTCGACGCCCGCTACGGAGGTGAGCATTACGCGGCGCTCAAGGCGCGCTACGACCCGAACCGGAGGCTGGCGGACCTTTACGCGAAGGCGGTGCGACATCGATGACGACCTTCCGGCGTTCCAGTCCTATGACCGCACCGACGTCGGATCGGCTGTCACTGGCGGGGATCGTGGACCTGCTCACCGATGGCCGCTTCCCGGCCCGGTTCACCGCCTACGACGGTAGCGCCACCGGTCCGCCCGACTCCGCGATCAACGTACATCTGGCCACTCCCCGTGGCGCCACCTATCTGTTCACCGCGCCAGGCGATCTCGGCATGGCGCGGGCCTATATCGCCGGCGACCTGCGCGCCTCCGGAGTGCACCCGGGCGACCCGTACCAGGCGATGCAGCTGATGGCCGACGAGGTGCATTTCCGGCGCCCGACCATGGCAGAGCTCGCGTTGATCGTCCGCTCGCTGGGTTGGGACGTGCTGCGTCCGGTGCCGCCACCACCTCAGGAGTCGCGGCCCCGGTGGCGGCGAGTCGTGGAGGGATTGGCCCATTCCCGCTACCGCGATTCCGAAGCGGTGCACCACCACTACGACGTCTCCAACCGCTTCTACGAGCTGGTGCTCGGCTCGTCGATGACCTACACCTGCGCTGTCTTCGATCACCCAGACACGGATCTGGAGCAAGCGCAGGAGCGTAAACACGAACTGATTGCCGACAAACTGGGGCTGCAGGCCGGGATGCGGCTGCTGGATGTTGGCTGCGGCTGGGGCGGCATGGTGCGCTACGCCGCCCGCCGCGGGATCCGGACGCTGGGCGTCACGTTATCTGGGCAACAGGCCCGTTGGGCCCAACAGGCGATCGTCCAGGAGGGCCTGGCCAAGATCGCGGAAGTGCGTCACCTGGATTACCGGGATGCCCCTGGCCGCGACTACGACGCGGTGAGCTCGATCGGCCTCACCGAGCACGTCGGGGTGCGGTCCTACCCGTCCTATTTCGGGCTGCTGCTGGCCAAACTGCGCCCCGGGGGACGGCTGCTCAACCACTGCATCACCCACCCGCACAACCGGACCCCAGCTCAGACCGAGCTTTTTATCGACCGCTACGTGTTCCCCGACGGGGAGCTTGCTGGTGCGGGAAAGATCATCAGCGAGGTACAGGACGCCGGTTGGGACGTGCGCCATGTGGAGAACCTGCGCGAGCACTATGCGCTGACGCTTAAAGCGTGGTGTGCCAATCTCGTCGCTAACTGGGACGAGTGCGTGGCCGAGGTCGGCGAGGCCACCGCCCGAGTGTGGGGGCTGTACATGGCCGGTTCTCGACTGTCCTTCGAGCGCAACGGTATCCAGCTGCACCAGGTGCTGGCGGTGCGCCCGGACAGCACCGGCAACGCACACGTGCCGCTACGCCCGTGGTGGTACTCGTGAGTGCGTAACAGTGTGAGAACACTGTTACGCACTCACGATGGCCCGTCAGCCTTCATCGATGCGTCGAGCACCGAGTTGCTCGGCGAGCAACGCCAGCGCCACCTCCTCGGGGTCTCGACGGGCGGAATGCTCTTGGCT
>JALZCO010000541.1 GCA_030863015.1 Actinomycetota bacterium | reverse complement strand
CCGCCCAACATCCCTGGATGGTGGCCTTGGCCACGGTGGCCAGCAATTCGGCCTATTGCGGTGGCGCGCTGATCGCTCCGGATCGCGTGGTGACGGCCGCGCACTGCATCGGGGATTACCGGCTCGGCAACGTCCGGGTCATCGGAGGTCGAACCGATCTTCGCGGCAACGACGGCGAACAGCGTCGGGTGCGGGGTTTCTGGCTCCACCCTGGTTACCGCTCTCCCGTGCAGGGTGCGGACGTGGCGGTGCTGTTCCTCGATCGGCCGCTGCCCTACCGCACCCTGCCATTGGAGACCGACCCGACTGCCTACCGGCCCGGTGCCGCCGCGACTGTGCTGGGGTGGGGATACACCTCTGAGGGCGGGCCGAACTCGTCGCAGCTGCGCAGCGCCGACGTCGATCTGATCGCCGAGCCCGACTGTGGAGCCACCTATCGCCAGTTCAACTCGGAGGCGATGCTTTGCGCCGGACGGCCCCGGGGTGGCGCGGACGCCTGCTACGGCGACTCCGGCGGCCCACTTGTCGTCGGCGACCGGCTGATTGGCGTCACCTCGTGGGGTAGTGGTTGCGGCCGCGCGGACCGGCCCGGCGTATACACCCGGGTGGCCTCCTACGCGGCGGAGATCAACGCGCAGCTGTAGTCGGAACGACCCTCCACGGTGCCACTTCTGGTAGGCAGGACTGGTGGACCAGATGATGCTGCACCGCAGGCTAGCTGCCGACCTGTCAACCGCGATGATCTACGCTTTGCTGCGGCTACGGGTAGAGGTGTTCATCGTTGAGCAACGCTGCCCGTATCAGGATCTAGACGGCCACGACCTGGACCGGACAACGCGGCACTACTGGCTTGCACCCTATGGCGCTATCGAGGACGCCCAGGCCACGCTGCGGCTGCTGGAGCCCACCGAGGGTCAGTTCAGGATCGACCGGGTCTGTGCCGCCCAGCCCGCTCGGGACCAAGGCGGAGTCCGGCGACTCCTCGAGGCCGCGCTGGCCGAAGTGGGCGACGCACCCTGCGTGCTCCACGCGCAGAGCGACTCGATCGACCTCTACACCGAGTTGGGCTTCGTGGTGGACGGCGCGGAGTTCACTGAGGACGGAATCGCACACGTGCCGATGCGCCGCAAGGGATCGGCGAGGACCCGCTGACAATGAGTGCTGCCCGGTACCCGTTCTCCGCGATTGTCGGACACGACGATCTCCGGCTGGCGTTGCTGCTGACTGCCGTGCATCCAGGGATCGGCGGGGTACTGGTCCGCGGCGAGAAGGGCACTGCCAAATCGACGGTGGTTCGGGCGCTGGCTGCGTTACTGCCCCCGGTGACCGCGGTACCGGGATGCCGCTTCGGTTGCGACCCGGTGGCCCCAGACTCCAGCTGCCCAGACGGTCCACATGCTGCCTCAGCAGGACACAGCGCACGCCCCGCTCGGCTGGTCGAGCTGCCGGTCGGCACCACCGAAGACCGGCTGGTGGGCTCGCTGGACCTGCAGCGTGCCCTGACCGAGGGCGTCTCGGTTTACCAGCCCGGGCTCCTGGCCGCAGCCCACCGCGGGGTGCTCTACGTCGATGAGGTCAATCTGCTCGCTGACCATCTCGTCGACGTGCTCCTCGATGCTGCCGCGATGGGTCGCTCGCACGTGGAGCGCGACGGCGTGTCGGTGTCGCATGCCGCGTCTTTCCTGCTGGTCGGCACGATGAACCCAGAGGAGGGCGAGCTGCGCCCACAGCTGCTGGACCGCTTCGGTCTGACCGTGGAGATCGCCGCTTCCCGGGATATCGAGACGCGGGTCGAGGTGATCCGCCGCCGGTTGTGCTACGAGGCGGATCCGGCCGGCTTCGCGGCTGGTTGGCGTGGCGAGGATGCCGCGCTGGCGCAACGGATCACGGTGGCCCGGTCCGTATTGCCTGGGGTGACACTGCCGGATGGTGAATTACGTCGGATCGCGTCGGTGTGTGCCGCGTTCGAAGTGGACGGGATGCGCGCTGATCTGGTCCTTGCGCGCACCGCTCTGGCCAACGCTGCCTGGCGGGGAGCCGAGGTGGTCAGTGAGGACGACGTCCGGATCGCCGCCCGGTTGGCGTTGCCGCACCGCTGCCGCCGCGACCCCTTCGACCAGCCTGACCTAGACGACGAGCAACTCGAGGATGCGC
>JALZCO010000204.1 GCA_030863015.1 Actinomycetota bacterium | reverse complement strand
CTTCTGCTTCTGGCAGGCCCCGTATCCATGCTACGTCGAGCGCATCAGCTTCGACACGACCGCGCTCGCGATTGACGGCAGGTCCTGGCTCTTCCAGGTCGTGCCGTTCACATTCCGGTCGGCCATCGCGACCGGCGGGTGGACCCCAGCAGAGCAGCTGAAGGATCTCACCGTACGCTCCTGGCTGCTCCCCGGCCACGGCGTCGCACTACTGTGGAAGCCATCTGCGAATGACCACACCACCTTCGGATCGATCCCCGACATGTGACATTCCCGCAGTGCACGCCGCGATTGCTCCGTTGGACGCGCTCCAGCGGGAACGCAGAGGTCTGTATCAGCTCGCCATTGAGCTGTTAGCGCCTGGCAGTCCACAGCCGCTCGACCCCGATGTCATTGACAGTCCGCTGGCGCGCCATCGCATCGGCGATGCGCTGGCCGGTCGTACGAGGCTGCTGCGCTCCACATTGGTCGGTATCAGCGCCTTGGCAGCTACCAGCAGCGGCACCCAAAACCCACGAGTGGCATCCCGGCCCGAGGCGAAAGCCCTGCTCGCGGAGGCGTTGGACACCGTCGGACTCGAGTTAGACCGTCAGCAGGCGGCGTGTAGGCAGCCTGAATTGCTCACCCACGCCGACGGTGAGCGCTTCACCTCGGCGCTCGCCGTACTGCGCAAGGGTGTGGCTCTCGCTCGGTCGGCGAGCTCCGAACTGATTGAGGATCTGCTCGCCCATGTCGCACTGGTCGGGATCATCGACCCCCTGCGTGCCGGACGGCTGGCGTCGGCGTCTCCCCGCACGTTCCCCGGCTTAGTCCTGCTGAAGGGTCCGGCTTCGGCCATCGAGGTGGCAGAGGCACTCGTGCACGAAGGCGCTCATCAGAAACTCTTCGATCTGGCCATCACCCGTGACCTGCTCAACGCCGACTCTGACCGGTGTCCACCGTTTCATCCGCCGTGGGCGCCGGAGGAACGCCGCTGGCCACTCGAGCAGGCTCTAGCCGCCTGGCACGCCTATGCCTGTCTTGCGCGGTTCGCTCATGGCGCGCGCGTCATGGCGGGACAGCGCGCGGTCGGGCCCGACTCATTGCTTCCGGTGGCGAATGAGCGGAGCAAACTCATCGGCCAATGGCTTCTGGACAATGGCGATTACCTCGGCTCAGACGCCCATTGGCTGCTGGACGGCCTTATCGGCCGGCGCCCGCGCGCCTCTCGCGCCGTTGAGAGCTGGCCAGGTCCGGCGGCCGCGCCGGTGGTCAGTGACTACGTCATCGACACGCCGTTGGAACTCCGCCGCTGTGGCTCGCCCGACCGGGTGCTCGTGGGTCGCCCATCGCGACCTCCCCAGCTTTACTGGGTCAGCGATGATGCGGCAGTACTGCTCGAGCTCCTGGGGCGCAGGCCCCTCGACGAAGTCGTCACCACATTCGCCCAGCGGTGGGGTATGCAGCGACTCGAAGCGACTCACCAGCTGACCACGATGCTCACTGATCTGTCGGTGTCAGGACTCGTGACAACAAGAGGTACAACCGCCGTTGGCCAAGGACACAAAGTCGCTAAAACTGACCTTCAGCGGGGTGTGCCGAAGCCTCAACGGTCTTGATCATCCCTGCAGTAGCGAGCTGCCAGCAGCGTCGGCACGATCGCACTCGTGGTGCGGTTGGCCCTTCGTGCCAGGTCGAGGCGCTGATTGACTCGTTAGCTGCATCAAGCGCGAACCGCGGGGCGCAGCCTGGAGCGGATCGAGCCGGTGGCACGATTACGGACGGACCCGGGGTGGATACGGATATCTGCCCGTAACACAACGTTGCTAACATCTGATCTTTCACGGTGGCCGTGTTACACGTGTACGAGGGGACAGGGTCTGATGACCATGCAAGGAAACGCGCCGACCAGGCATTCTGTGCGTGTCGACTGGTTCCAGCGGGATCCCGGAGGCACAACGATCTTCGTCCTGCCAGGAGATGATGGCGTCGCTCCGCAACAGGCCACCGCGCGTGATGGCGACGTTCCCTCCCGCGACTGATACGACCTGGAGTACGAGGACTCATCGCCACTCACAGTCCCGGCGTGTCGGGCTGACGCACACAGCACGTACGGCTGTTGCGCTCAGGGATACCACATCGTCAGCGAGCCTTCCATAGCAGCACATACGGTGTAAATCAAGTAACGATCCCGCCTATGCGGTCACACACCGAGAAAGAGCACGCGATAGCGGAGCCTTCCGGATGACAAACAGCGACAGCCAAATGCCATACCAGTCGCGCGCGTCCCAGGTAAAATGATGTGATGAGCCCTGTGATGCGCGCACCCGACTGCGAAAGGTTTGATTCACCTGCGCAGCCGATTAGCACCGCATCTTTGAACAGACTGGGCTTATGCTCCTGCCGTTCAGTCCCAAACCAACAACCAATATGTTCAGCGTGATCGGAGGCGCCACGGTGGTGACCGTGCGGTACTTCGCGGCGGCGCGTGCCGCTGCCGGTTTGCCCAGTGAGGAGATCGATATCAGCGACGGCGCCACAGTGGCGGACGCTCTGGAAACGATTGCCAGCCAGCATGGGGAGGCACTGCGCAAGGTGTTACCCGCGTGCAGCTTCCTCGTTGATTCGGTCGCGGTGCGGGACCGCACCACGCCGCTGCGGCCCGGTACCAAGCTGGACGTCCTGCCGCCCTTTGCTGGCGGCTGAGACCACCCCAGGCATACGCCTCATGGGCAATTGACCCATTCCTCCGAGCCGTCAGTGAACTCCTGTCGCTTCCAGATGGGTAACTGCAGTTTGACTTCGTCAACCAGCGCCGCGCAGGCCGCGAAAGCCGCCGCACGGTGAGCGGCCGACACCGCACAGGCCAGCGCAGAGTCGCCGATCGCTAGCGGTCCGATCCGGTGGCTGACGGCTAGCGCCTGCACCTCCGGATGGGTCGCCGTAATCTGGGCTGCCACCCGGGTGATCACATCTGGAGCGCCGGGATGGCTGGAGT
>JALZCO010000195.1 GCA_030863015.1 Actinomycetota bacterium | reverse complement strand
AGCTGGAACCGGCCGGTCGCGGCGCAGGCCCATGTGGCGTCCGGGATCAGCTCCCGCAGCTCCGACAAGAAGAAGTCGAGAATCGACTCCTTGGGCGGCAAGGTGTTCTTGATTCCCATCACAAGCTGGACGTGCGGCGGCGGCGCGAGCAGCCCTCGCTTAAGTAGGTCGACGCAACTGTAGAGCATGGCGAAATCGAAGATCTCGATCTCTGGCTTGATGCCGAGGTCCAGCATCCGCGCGGCCTGCTGCTCGACAAGCTGCGGTGGGTTCTCATAAATCGAGGTTGCGAAGTTGATCGAGCCGGTGGACAGCGAGGCCATCTCCGGCCGGAGCTCCAGGCACGAGAACCGCTCGTCCGGGCTGCGACCGCGGCCTCCAGTGGACAACTGCACGATTGCGTCCGGGCGCTCATGTTTGATCCCGTCATGGACGGTCCGGTACCGGTTCACATCCGAACTCGGACGCTGTTGGTCGTCACGTACATGCACATGCACGATGGTCGCGCCGGCGTCGATGGCCTCCACCGCGGAGGCCACTTGCTCCTCGGGTGTCACGGGCACGGCGGGGTTGTCCGTCTTCGTCGGAATGGACCCTGTGATAGCAACAGTAATGGCCGCAGGCGTGGCCATTGCGCCTCCTCTCCTGCATCTAGCATTGCGCAGCTGTGACCCGGGGGCGACAGTGACAGCACCTTTCGTCGTACATCTCGCCGAGCGTGTCGGCGATAAGCTTGATGCGTGAGCCATGGGGTGGAGGAAGTAGACCGACCGACACCGCGCTGTGAGTTTTCTTCTCCGAACTCATGATGCCGGTGCCGGCGCTCATTCACGCCCCAGCCCGTGGTAGGTGACTTCCAGGACGGTGAAGACCCTGTACTTAAGCGATCTTGCCGGCGGACGAGTACGCGGCACGTTTAGGAGAACTGAGTGACCGCAGGAGCGGGATTGCAGCGCCCATACCAGTGGCGGACGGCACATCATTGGGCACTGTTGCATTAAGCGATCGGGCCACTGGCCGCTGGCCCAGGAGCCACGCAGGAGGCCTCGGATGCCCGTTTTGGTCAGGGTTCTCCAAGGTCTCTGAGGGACCTTCCTTGCGTTTTGGGACATCGCGAGGACGCCCTTCACCTTAATGCAACAGTGCCCAGCCAGCTAGGCACTCACCCATCACCGAAGCCCAATGGGAACGAGACACGTAGAAGTAATGAAATGCCGGTTCTGTCCGGTGCATGGCATCGGTACGGCTATCGGTCGTCGTCTTCGGTCTCCGAAGGCGGCCGGGCGGCCGAGGTTCCGCCGAGCCCGGGGGTTAGATCGGCCGGGTCGGGCATGTTTGGATCAGCCTCGGGTCCGCCCTTAGGCGGCTCGGGTTCTGGCACCCCGACGAGGTTGTCGGCGGTGGCGTCGGTGTTGTCGGCCATCACGTGCTCCTTTCCGCTGCGAGGCTTCCCAGCAGCAACCCGCGGCAAACGCTGCGGGAGTGTCCGATTAATGGCGCCTCTCTGTGTCAAGTGCATCTTGATGGGTTGGTAGGGTCGGTGCCGACGGGTTCGGGAAGTGACTTGTCCGAAGAGTCGGTGGTTGGGGTTGAGCCGGCCGCGCTGGATTGCAGAGTCGCCCCCTGGTGTCCTCCCGGGCCCGTCTCGTCGTTGGGGTGCGCGTCGCGCAGAAGGCGGCGGTAGACGGCGTCGGAGAGCTGTCGTTTTAGGCATCGCAGGGCTTCTCGGTGGCTTTTCCCGGCGGTGCGTTTGCGCTGTAGTAGGCGCGGCCGGGGGTGTCGTGGCGGATTTGGGTGATGGCCATGATGTGCAAGCAGGAATTGAGTTGGCGGTCTCCGGCGCGGGACAGCCGGTGGCGCACGACGTCACCGGAGGACACCTCGATCGGGGCGGTGCCGGTGTAGGAAGCAAACGCCGCCGCGGAGCGGAATCGGCTGACGTCGCCGACCCGGGCGAGGATTTTGCCGGCCAGCAGGTCGCCGATGCCGTGCAGGTCGGTCAGGGTACTGCCGCTGGCTTGGACAGCGGTGGTGATCTCGGTGGCAGTCGCGGTAATGCGTCGATCCAGCCGGCGAATTTCGGTGATCAGGTCGCTGGCCAAAGCGCGCAGGGTCTGCAGCAGTGGGGTCCGCGGGCGCACCGTGCGCAGCAGCTGGGCAGCGGTGTCGGCGCTGAGCCGGGTGGGTGCTCCGGCCGGGACGAGTTGGGTGAGCAGCCCGTGTAACCGGTTGAGGGTCTGGGTCCGGGTCTTGACCAGGTCATCACGGTGTTCGACCAGAGCGCGCAGGGCGATGGTGGTCTCGTCGGGGGCGAAGGTGTGTAGCCCGGTTGCGGTCAGCGCGGCGATGCCCACCGAGGCGGCGTCGGCGTCATCGTTTTTGCGTCCGTGCCCCCGAGAGAGC
>JALZCO010000536.1 GCA_030863015.1 Actinomycetota bacterium | reverse complement strand
GCGCCCAACCGGGCGTATAGCGCGGCCACCCGCTCGGCGGCGTCCTGTGCCTCACTGCCCACCACGATGCGGTCCGGCTTGAGGAAGTCCTCCACCGCCGAGCCCTCCCGCAGGAACTCCGGATTGCTGACCACCGCCACGTCCGGACGGTTCAGTAGCTGCGCGGTGCGCGCCGCGGTACCTACCGGGACTGTCGACTTGTTGACCACCACGCAGCCCGACGGCAAAAGCTCGCGGATCTCGGCGGCCACCGACTCCACCGCTGACAGATCAGCCGCGCCGCCCGAGCCCATCGGAGTCTGCACGCACAGGAAAACCACCTCGGCTGCGTCAGCCCCGTTACCCACCGCAGCGGCGGCACCAACGACGAACCGTAGCCGACCGGCGGCAAGACCCTCCCCCACGAGCTCGGGAAGCCCCGGTTCCAAGATTGACACCTCGCCACGGGACAGCCGGGCTACCTTGGCCTTGTCCACATCGGCACACACCACCCGATGTCCCAACGACGCCAGGCATGCCCCAGTGGTCAGGCCCACATATCCGGAGCCGATCACCGCGATCCGCCGCACGAACATGCGCTCTCCCCTCACGCTGCGTTGTCCCTCTCATCGTGGCACACCGTTACCGGGATACTGACAGCGCGCGGCGGACGGGTCAAAGATCGCCAGCGTAAGGCACCTCGTACACCAGCTGGGAACTCATCCACAGTCTCAGGGCGCGGGTGGCGCGCACGTCATCGGCGTTGTACGTGAGCAGCCTTTCGCGCTGGGCTGGATCCGGCTTATCGCTGCCCAGCCCGACAGCGTCGCGATACCAGCGCATCGAGTTCTCCCCGCTGGCTTCGGGATCGTGCCAGGAGAAGCCGGCCGCCGGGGCGATCGTCTTGAGCCCTTTGCCGTGCGCGCACAGAAACTCGGTGCTGACCAGCCCGTAGAGGTCCACCCACTCGATGGAGGAAATGAACTTCTGCACCTCGGTGACGGTCGGGACCCCCGGGGCACCGGCGAAGCGCTCGGCGGAGGACAGCATCCAGCGGTTCTCGGCTTGCTCGTTGTAGCAGTAGGCGTGGAAGGTTAAGCCGCGTAGCGCGGCCCGGTGGCGGACGTCGGCCAGCCAACGCCAGAACCCCGCAAAGGATCGTGCCTCGTCTGGTGTCGGTACCGGCTCCCAGGTGGCGAAAGCGCGGTAGCCGCGGGACAGCCCGATGTCGGAGCCGGACAGCAGGCATCCCCACAAGTAGGCACCGGCTTCGTCAAAGCTCTCCATGTCCACGTCGACCTCGACGTCGGCGCGCGGTACGTCGATGTGCTCGTTACGTCGCACCAGCGTGAGGTCTCGCTGCCAGGCGCGGGCCAGCAGCACCGCGTCGCGCAACGACATCCCGACCATCGGCGCCGGCGGCTCGCCCGCCGGGTCCAGGGCCGCTAGAGCGTCTACGGTGGACACCCCGGCCGCCCGCAGTGCCACCGTGTCCTCGCCACGCAGCACCATGCTGACGTCCCGGGACGCCCGCAGCGCCGGACCGCAGGTGGGCCACCACGGGCATGAACGGCATTCGGTGACCCGGGACGGCAGTGCCAGCGGCTGCGCTTCGGTGGCGGCCGCGCGCGCCACAGCCAGCCGATCGGCGAACCGGGCATCGTATTCAGCCATCGCGGTACGGCCGGCTGGCCAGGTGGGGGCGTCCAGGTCGTGCCAGACCACCACGTCGGCCTCCAGACCGACCACCCCACCGGTGGCCCGGCCGCGGGGCGCCAGTCCGGCCGCC
The DNA here is from genome assembly GCA_030863015.1 of Actinomycetota bacterium. Taxonomy (GTDB): domain Bacteria; phylum Actinomycetota; class Actinomycetes; order Mycobacteriales; family Pseudonocardiaceae. The sequence goes on along the minus strand of JALZCO010000536.1, from coordinate 3,803 downwards.
TGCAGCAACCGGACGGCGTGTGCCAGCCGTAACTGGTCCCGGGATTGCGGGCGGACCTTGCGTGTCGGGTCGGTGCGGGCGGCGGCCAGGACGGGTTGGGTCAGTGGGCTGGTCCGGGCCCCGGAGCCCGGATCGGTGACTTTGTGCCGGACGACGATCACCGGAAGGTAACCACCGCGGTGCCGCACCAGCAACTCGGCGCCGCCTCTTCGCCCGCCGAGTGGGTCCGCCGGCAGCAGCCCGCCCCAGACGAACGGTGCACCCTGGTGCAGCAGCTCGACAGTGGCCGCGCAGCGCTGCGCAGCAGAAAGGTCGGGCGCTACCTCTTGCCAGTCATCGACGTATCGCTGGGCGAGCCCGTCGGCGACGTGCCGACGGTGCGTGGCGGCATCGGCAATTCGCCGCTCAGCGGTGGGGTCGAGGGCCGCCCGTGGAGTGTCGGCTAATGCCGGGTCGTGATCCAAATGCACCCGGCGACGGCACCGGGTGACCACAGCCGCGTCTAGCAGCACTGCCGAGTCCACGCCGTCAGACTATGTCCCGGCACTGACAGTGTGCGGGATAACCTGGCCGCGGCCACCGTGCAAAGGAGACGACCGATGCACCCGAGAATCGACACCGCGGCCACCGCGCGGCTTGGAGCGCGCGTGAGGCGACTGCCGGCGCTGCTGGCGCTGGTGGGTTTGGTGCTGCTGGGCGGCGCCGGTCCGGCGTCCGCGCATAACGAGCTGATCGGCAGCGACCCACCCGACGGCGCCGAGTTGGCGACCGCCCCCACGCTTGTCGTCCTCACCTTCGACAAGCCGGTGCAGCCCGGGTTCAGCACGGTGACCGTGACCGGCCCGGACAGGGCACAGTGGCAGGCTGGCGTAGCGACCGAGGACGGTGCGGCGGTATCGGCACCGGTCCGCCCGCTGGGACCGGCCGGCCAGTACACCATCGCCTACCAGGTGCTCTCGGCCGATGGCCACCCGGTTCGAGGCGCACTGCGTTTCACACTCACCAGGCCCGGTACCGGCATCGTTGATCCTCAGGAGCCCAGCGAGGCTGCGGGCAGGTCCGCTGACGCCGCCCAAGGTAACGGCACCCAAAGCCAATCTTCCGGCGAAAATGCAGTATGGCCATGGATGGCCGGCGCGGGCGCGCTGCTGGCGGCCGGTGTGGTGGTGGCGACGCGAACCCGCCGGTCCGGCTGAACTCCTGCTCACTCTGGGTGTGACACAGCGGTGGCGGACCCAGGGATGCAGAGTAGCGCGTCGAGGTCGGTGAGCACGTGCTCGACGCGGCGTCGCAGTTCACGCCGGCTGATCCAGCCCTGCCCGTAGTACCGATGATCCTGGGCGAGCATCACCAAGGCGGCGAGCGCCTCAGCGAGTCCGTCGCGCTGGCTCATCGGCAACTGGCGGATGAACCGCAGTTGAGCGTCCACCACGCCGTCCAAGAACTCGGCTTCACGTGCGACGGCACGGCGGCGCCGCGACTCCAAGCGGCCCCAGTTACGCGGCTGCCCGCTCCGCGGCCTGGGGATGTCGTCGCGCTGTCCTGCCACCATTTGCACCGCCCGCAGTAGTCCAGTCACAGGAAGCATCGTCCGCCCGGCGGCTGACGTTAACTCGTGAGCGCGTAACAGTGTCATAACACTGTTACGCACACGAGTTAACGTCAGCGGTGCCGGAGTCGGGCGGTGGTGAGCAGGTGGGGGTCGACCTGGCGGCGGCCCTGCATGTACAGGGTGCGGGCGAAGGGCACCATCAGTAGCGGCTGTTGGTCACCGATGAGGTCGGAATACACCGGGAGGAAGCCGCGGTCGTCCAGGCTTACCAGGAACTCGGCGCACAGCACTGCCCGGCCGTCCAGGCATCCGGTGCCGTGCCAGGGCAACAGCGTCGAGCCACCGAGGTAGGAAAACCCGCTGCAACCCGACCGGGAAGCCACCGTGGCGAGCCGGACGTGCGGCGGGAAGCGTTGGGCGACCCCGACGGCGGCGTCTGCCAGACAGGCCGCGAGGTAGTTCACGGAATCCTGCCACGCCGATGCAATCACCTCCCGGCGGGCCGAGATGAGCTCCGCCGGCAGACCCGGCTCGGTGTACCCGTCGGGCCAGGCAAGCACCTCACAGGCCCACCGGCGCGGGTCCATCCCGGGCCGCGCCGGCACCGGTACCGAGTACACCAACGAGGACAGGATGTGGTGAAACGGCGGTATCCCGGCCAGCAATGCCCGGGGCAGTGCCTCGGCCAGTCGCTGGTCGATCGCGGCCGCGCCGGCCAGCGAACCCGGGCGGCCGGCCAGCACCGAGATCAATGCGCGGAACCTGTGACGGTATCGCTCCCGCTTGCCCCAACGCTGCGGACCGAGCAGCCGGGCAACGAAGCACGACTGGTCCCGGAACTGCACCGAGTTACCCAGCCCGACCAGATGGGCGTAACGCTTCAGCTGCCGCCGGTAGCTCTGCGTCTCGGCCCAGCCGCGCGGTCGCGAGTAGCCACCGTCGTTGAGCACCACCACCCGCAATGCTGGCGGGTACAGCGCCGCGAAAGCACCATGCAGCTCCTTGAGACGGAGTAGGGCGCCAAGCTCGGCCAGGTCCGGCGAAGGGCCGGCCGCCTTGAGTCCGTTGTCATGCTGCTTGAACGGGAAACCGCTGGTCAGGATCGTGACCGGCTGCTGGGTTTGAACGAACGGCGCCATCTGTGCGTATGCGGTTTCCAACGGGAAGCAGGAGCGCGAGCCCTTGAGAAACCGGGACCGAGTCAAGATCCGGTGCAGCCCCGTCACCACTGTCATCACGTCTTGCGGATGCGGGGGTGGACTGCTGCCGGTCTCCCGGCTGGTGACCGTAGCCAGATACGCCATCGCGTTACCGGCAAGCCGCGCCGACGCTGCCTCCGAGCTGGCCCGCAAGGTTGCCAACAGGGTCGCCAGCTCACGGCTGTCCAGGCGGATCGGCCACGGGTCCCTCTCGCTGGAGGTGCGCAGGGAATTCAGCGGGAGCGCGCGCAGCGATCGAGCATGCGAGATGGCCAGCGCCGGTCGGCTGGGGGAGGCGAGGCCATGCGGGGCCTCCAGGCCAGGAGGGCACACCGAGCCGTCAGGACACAGCTGGTTACCTTCGGTTCGGGGCAGGGCCAGCGGCTCCACCACCGATGGGGGGGCCGGCGGCACAGAGTTCGACAGTAGACGCCCGGCTGGATCGACGCACGCCCTCAGCGCCGGACGGTCCGCCAGCGATCGGATCGCCGACCGGCCCGCAGGCTGGCCATCCGGCGGTCGAACTCCGCCTGCACTGCTGGCGACGCCCCGACCCGCGGAAACACCCCGGCGATCAACTTGAGGTCGCGGATACCGTGCAACACCTCGAAGCCGTCCCACTTCCGTACATCGGACCCGTAGGCCTCGATGAAGTCGCGCTGGTGGGCAGCAGGCCGGTTGAACCGCACACTGCTGACCGCGACCGGGGTCAGGTCCCACTCCGGCGGACCGACGGCGCACGAATCGAAATCGCACAGCACCGGACGGTCCGGCCCGGGAATGATGTTGCCGAGGTGCGCGTCACCGTGCAGCACCGCCTTCGGCAACATGAAGCGCAACTCGGCGACCGCAGCCGCCAGCTCGGCACTGCGGCACAACAGGAAGTCCCGGTCAGCCGCGGCCATCATGGTGGTGTGCCGTACCCGGTTGTCGAAATCGGTGAGTGGATCCCAGTCCGGCAAGGCGCGGCACGGCAGCGGCACCGCGTGCACAGCGCGTAGCAGACCGGCCAGGTCCGCGCCGCCCGGTAATGGACCGGTTGGCGGCACGGC
>JALZCO010000076.1 GCA_030863015.1 Actinomycetota bacterium | reverse complement strand
ACCCCAGATAGTCGAACTCAAGATGCAGCGTCCTGCGAGGTCCCGAGAACCTGGCCGGACACCCCCGCGGCACCCTCGGCTGCCAGCAACGGCCCGCCCGCAGCACCGCCGCGCCCAGCATCATCGGTCTTGTTGGTCGACCCGGTGGTCACGGTCCGATGGTGGCACACACAAACGCCTAGGACTCCTGAAGTTACGGCCAGGGTCACTGACCTGCCGGTAACTTCCTAGCCTGTGCGATCGTCGTCTACACGTCTCCGTAGGGGAAACCTCTTCCAGGAGGCGGCAGGCACCCTGGTGCCGGCACAGGTTTTTCGTAGACCCTGCCCGATGAAGATCTCGCAGAGGTGCATTATCCGGGACACCCGCATGACCAGAGCTACGACCATCGCCGCGGGAACTAGGTCTGCCTCGACTGAATGCGCTCAACCCGTGTCCTACACGGATGACCATGCAAACCACAGCTGCCCATCCGTCAGTGGGACGCCGTGTCGTTCCCTGCAAACTGCGTTGGCGCGTCGGTGATATCGATGGGTCACGGAGGTTGTCGAGTCGAGCGATTGCGTGCCGGATCCAGTTCGTTTGACTCTGCGCATGCAAACCTTTGTGACTGTTCGGGCTCGGGTGGATTGCTAACATTGCGCGCCAGGCAAACGCACTACCCCTCGTCACTTCGACGCTGGGTTCCCCCACGCGCATTCAGTTGTCCTGACCAACGCCCTGTACAAGTTGCTGACTTCCAGGTTTGGCTCGGCACCAAGGAGGTTCACTCCAACGCTGTCCCGCAGCCCGCCCCGCACGGATGTTCTAGCGTGGTGCCATGGCCAGTGGCGTGGCACGACAGGTGGTAGGCCAGTGAGCGGGGGTTGGGTGGTTGCGGCACAACGGGAGCCCGCCAGTGCAGGAGCAGTAGCGTTACCGGCCGAGCGCCTCCAAGGACGGGCACGGGTTACCCGGCAGGCCTTGCTCGTCGCGGCCGCGACCCGATTCGCCGAGGTGGGCTACCACGGCACATCGCTGAGCGAGGTGATCGCCGCAAGCAAGGTCACCAAGGGCGCGCTGTACTTCCACTTCGCATCCAAGCAGGCGCTGGCCGACGCGGTGGTGGCCGAGATGGTCGTGCGCTGGCGGGCGATGGTTGCCGAGGTCAAGTCCCGCGGTTTGGACCCACTATGGTCGCTGCTTGCGCAGACCGATGAGGTTGTGGCCCGCAAGGCGCAAGACCCGATTGCCCGCGGTGGCATTCAGCTGGTGACCGATCCCGGAGTGGTCTGCGCAGACGCTGCCACGCATTACATGTACGGAGAGGCGGCGGCCAAGGAAGAACTCATCGCCGCTGCGGAAGCTGGGCTGCTGCGGCCCGGCGTCGATCCGGCCCAGATCGCCCGCATAGTCGTCTCCATGATCACCGGAGCCAACCTGCTGTGCGATCTGCTCCGAGGTCACAACCAGCTGTGGGAGGCCGTGACGGAACTGTGGCAGGGGCTGTTGCCCGCGATTGCCACCGATCCCTGGCTCGAGCGCTGGCGGGCTGCGGACTGGCCGGGTCGGCCGATGCCGGTGATCAGTGCGCTCCCGGTTGCACCTCACTGATGCGGCTGGGTGACCAGTTGCAGTGGAAGCCGTGCGGTACGCGATCGGGCAGGTGGATCGCGGCGATGGTCTCGAGGGTGGCGCGTCGAGCAGCATGTGAGCTCGTAGCTGGCGACCCCGCCTTCGACCAGTGCCAGCGTGCGGCCGGCGTGGCTGAGCACGTTGGTGTTCGCCGCCAGCACCTCCAGCCCGGCACGATGGCGGCAGTGGCGTGTTGGCTCGCCGAGCGCTTTGGCGACGGCGAGACTGCGAATCCAGCGGTTGCGGTACCACTCGGCCTTGCATGCGCCGGGATGGTGCCCGTCACCGCCAGCTCGATGATGGTGTGTTCCTGCTGAACCGGTGCGTCGTTCCGTCCAGGTAGCCGTTGGCCACCGGCGCAGTCTCCTTCCACAGTTAGCAGACCGACCGACCACTCCATTCGAGCCGGATTGCGGTACCCATCGGTGAGGTTCTAGAGATCGCCGCGATAGCTCTTGTCGGCCACCGTCGGAAGCCGTGTCCATCCGGCCCGCCGCAGCGTCTCGACGCGCAGGTCGACCAGGCCGATGGGGTGGTCATAGACCACCCGTTCGACTCGAGCCCACGGCAGGGTGGCCGGACCGGAGGGCATCAACCGGGTGGGTACCCGCACGGTCGTCCCGGAACGGTCCGCCGGCACCTGGGTACCGCCCCTGAGGTCCTCGAACACCAGATCAAGAAAGCCGCGGTGGAAAGCTTCGTCGCCTTGCACCAGCAGCTCCGGCGGTTGTGTGATGCCGTGCCTGACCCCGACCTGGTCGACGCAGGGCAGCAAGGTCGCGGTGATCTGGTCGACATATACCGGACGCCCGGTGGTTTGGGTCACCAGCGGGCGCCATTCGGCCAGCCGCGGCTGGCCTACCGCGAACCAGTTACCGGTGCCGCTCACCAGATCGACAATCATCAGACGCACGCTTGACGGCCGCGCCTCGCCCAGCCGGTGCAGGGTGACTGCTGCTTGTTGCCACTTCGTCGGTGGCACGGTCAGATCCACCGGTAGCGCGACACTGCCGGCCACGGCGGGGTTCGGCCCGGCCGCGGTGGCGTATTCCAAGATCAGCCCCTGGCCGGCCCGGGCGCCCAGCAGCGGGACCAGCAGGTGGGTGCCGTCATCGATTGCTCTCTGCGCGGGCAGCGCGAACCACGGTGTGATGAGCAGCCCCGTCTGGGGACCGGCCGGGACGGCGTTGTGCCAGACCAGCGTGCCCGGAGCCGGGGCGGGCACCGGTAACGGCCAATCCGCTGCTGCGGCGAATGACCCCTCAACGATCGCCGGACCGATGGGTACCGGCTGCACCGCGGTATCGACGAGGACCTGAGCGTGTTCAGCCAGCACACATGGCTCGCCGACCACGCTGCGGGCAGCTGACATTGCCACCGACCAGCCGGGGTACTGGCGTAACGGTGCCCACACGAAGACGGCGATGGTCATCGCCACGAGCGTGATCGAGCCGGCCAGCAGTACTGCGCGGTCGGGTGCCAACCCGGTGCCCTCACCTCGCCGGTACCACCACCACACCCAGCAGCCCGCGACGAGCGCGACCGCGATCCACAGCACCGGGTTGGCCAGCTGCACCGGTCCCAGCCTCAGTCGCATGCTCGCGAGATCAGGTGAAGCCCGCGCCACAGCGGCGATGTGGTCGCCGAAGGGCTGGCCCCGGTCGGAGTAGGGACGCCACAGGTTCGGCCCGGCAAAGCTCAGCGACACCGCGCCCACCAAGATCGTCGCTGCTGCGATGGCTGCGCCGGTGCGAAGGTCGCGGCGCAGCGGAAAGCTCAGTGGCGGCCCCAGCGGCCGGCACAGCAAAGCCGCGGCGAGCAGCACCGTGG
>JALZCO010000068.1 GCA_030863015.1 Actinomycetota bacterium | reverse complement strand
GGGTCCCCGTACCCGACGTGAAACTGCAGCGGTAAGCGGTGTTCCAGGCCTGCCCACAGCAGGTGGCGCAGCAGCACCGGATCTGTCAGGCTCAGCTCACCGGTCTGTCGGCGCTGCAGCCATTGGCCGGCAGCATGGCGTACCTCCCCGGCGCTGGGTGACGTGGGATCGAAGTCGAGGCCGTACCGGTAGGCAATGACGGATTTGAGCCCCACGGCATGCCGTGCTCGCTCGTCCAGGGCCACCGCAAATCGGTCGGCGAACCCGGCAGCGTCCACCCCATCATCCGCCACCTCCTCGGCGACCGCCTCCAGGCGAACGATCTCGGCTGCGACCGCGCCACAGGCGGTCGCCATCTCGAGCGGTTCCAAGGTGCTCTCGGCGCGGTAACCGGTGTCGACCAAAAACCACTCGACGCCACCTGCGGCGAGAAGCCGATGGTTGACCTCTTGCGCGCCAAGCTCGCGGCGGCGGGCAATGTAGGTGTCGGCGTCCGCGTGCGGGGCCAGGTCGAGCACCGGGGCGCACCAGCGGCGAACCGCAAACCCCAATTGCGAATCCAGGTGGGTACTTCCCGCAGGCGGTGGCCAGGGGGACTCGGTGAGACCGGCTTCGAACCCGGCACCGTCGACGTTATCCATCGCGACACCGTGCACGTGGTGGTCCACCAGGCGTATGGCCTCAACAACCGCACGCAGCGAATCAGCAGCCATTGACGACTCCGCAGCAATGCTTGCCCCGCCAGGCCTGGCCGAGCTTCCGACCAGCGCGGCGCTGAACGTAAGACAGCAACAGCATGATGATCAAAATAGTACAGTTGACGCTGACGTTCACCGGCCACCGCCGTCACGATCGTCAAAGCCGTGATTTCAGTTCATCGCGATGTACCAGGTAGCTCGCTAGAAGATGGAGAAGGTTGCCTTGCGTACCGCGTCATCGCCCATCTGCACGCACCGGTCGTACTCGGCACGGCGGGTGGCGAGAATGCATCGAGTGAGCAGGTCGCTCAGGCCACCGACAAGCACTTCGTCAGCCTCCAGCTGGGTGAGCGCAGCCGCCTGAGTTGCCGGCAGGGCGGTGATCTCGCAGTGACGGATCTGTTCCGGGGTCAGCAGCGCCGGGTCCCGCCGCGCGGGTTCGGGGAGGTCCAGGCCACGGATCAGACCGTCCAGCCCAGCCAGGATGAGCCCGCCCAAGGCCAGATAGGGGTTGCTGCTGGCATCGCAGGCCTTGAGCTCGGCGTTCGTGCTCTCCTCCTCGCGCCCCCGGAACGGCGAGGCAACGCGCAATGCTGCCTCCCGGTTGTCGTATCCCCAGGACACCGTGGACCCAGCCCACGCGCTGGGCCGCAGCCGGTCATAGGACAGGTACGACGGGCAGGTGAGCGCGACGAGCGCGGGCAGGTGTTGCAGCACCCCAGCCAGGAATGCGCGACCGAACGCAGACACTGCGAAAGGATCGGCCGGGTCGTGCATCAGGTTCGTCGTACCGTCGGTATTCCACACACTGAAGTGCAGGTGAGCCCCGCTGCCGATGGCGTCAGGGAAGGGCCGGGGCGCGAACGAGGCGAGCAGGCCGTGCCGCACCTCGGCCACCCCACGCACGGTGTCGCGTAGCCGGAGCTGATTGTCGGCAGCTGCCAGCGCGTCGTCGTAGCGGATCGAGATCTCCTGCTGTCCTGGCCCGTACTCGTTGATAACCTGCTCGACAACCAGCCCCTGCTCGGTCAACGCATCGGTGATGTCGTTCATGACCGATGCCGCACGGTCAAGGCCTGCCGAGGAGTAGACCGGGCCGTTGCCCCACGGGACCGGACCCTCCGGGGTGGTTTCGGCCAGGTAAAACTCGTTCTCGAAGGAGGCCCGTACCCGAATCCCGGCCTCGGTCGCCCGGGCTATCGTGCGTCGCAGGAACGCCCGCGGGCAGCAACCCCAGTCTTGACCGGCATGGCTGACCTGGTCTGACAGCACGCTGCCCACACCGTCGAGCCACGGCAGCTGCACGTACGTGCTGAGGTCCGGCACGACGCGCACCTCGCCCACCGGCTCCATGTCGGGGACCGGCACCAGCTCATCGAGGACATTAACGGCGTTCTGCGCCCGAGTCAGTCCCAGCCCAGCCTGCACAGCCCCAGCCAGGCGCGCAATGTGTACCTGCTTTCCGCGGATCACGCCGCTGGGATCGCAGTAAAGGAACCTCAGCAGCCGCACCTTGTCATCGGCCACCCGCTGCAGTAGCGCCGCCTCATCGGGCGGGCACGGTTCGTGCGAGATCCCGTTACGGATCACTCGCCGAGCACCCCCAAGGACCTGGTTGCCGCCACCGTGAGTATCCCATGACCATGGCACAGCTCATCGTGATCCCTGAGGAAGGATGGAATGACACCTACGGAAGGGAGTGCGCATGAGAAACCTCGCACGAGGTATCCCACGATGGGCACTGTGGACGTGCGCCTCACTGAGCGCGGTGGTCGCCGTCAACGCAGTGGGCAGTAAGCGGATGCCGTTGCTGCGGAGGTCCTTCCTGCGCGTGCTCGTGGCCCTGCGGCGTCTGCGCGCGGACGAGCAGGTGGGAGACGCACGAGAGGAGGCCCTCGCCGCCTACGTCCTGGCGAACGCCCGGAGAGGTGATGTCGACGACGCCATCCGGGTGATCGATGACTTCTGTTACAAGCGCAGCTTCATGATGAACGTTGGCGACGAGAAGGGTGAGATCCTCGACGCAGCAGTCCGGCGGGTCCACCCCCGGCGTCTCCTGGAGCTCGGTACGTACTGCGGTTACAGCGCACTGCGGATGGTCCGCGTCATGCCCAGCGACGCCCGGCTCTACTCGATCGAGCTCAGCCCGGCGAATGCCGAAATCGCCCGCCGGATCTGGGAGCACGCAGGCGTCGACGATCGCCTGACGGTCGTCATCGGCCATCTCGGCGACGGCGGACCGACACTGGACCGGCTGCGCGCCGAGTACGGCTTCGCCAACGGCAGCATCGACTTCACGTTCATCGACCACGACAAAGCCGCCTACCTACCCGACCTTCAACGCATCCTGGACCAGCGGTGGCTGCACCCCGGATCCGTCGTGGTAGCCGACAACGTGAAGTTCCCGGGCGCGCCAGAATATCGGGCATACATGAAGAAGCAGGAAGGCAAGACCTGGCGTACGACTGAGCATAAGACTCACGTCGAATACCAGTCGTGGATCAAGGACTTGGTACTCGAATCGGAGTATCTAGGCGGCTGACCTCACTGGAGGATCATAAGTTACTGCAATTCCACGAGGCCCGTCGCGCCGTGGACGGTGATCCGCTGTCCGGTGGCGATGCACAGTGTCGCATCGGGAACCCCGACCACCGCGGGAATGCCGTACTCGCGGGCGACAACGGCACCGTGTGAGTTCGCCCCGCCCATCTCCATGACCAGTCCGCCCGCGGTGAGGAACAGCGGCGTCCAACCAGGATCGGTGGACGGCGCGACGAGGATCTCCCCCGGTTCCAGGTGAGCTCCGACCGGGTCGAGCACCACCCGGGCAACCGCGGTCACCGTGCCGGCCGAGGCGGCGGTGCCGGCCAGTTGTCCCTCGACCGGTGCCTGGCCGGCGCTGGCGAGCACCTCGGGCAAGCTACCGTCGGACAGCATGATCCGCGGCACCTGCCGGCGCCGCAGCTCCCGCTCGTAGTTCTCCCGGCGGGCAGCGACGACAGCTCGGAAGTCCGCACCCTCAAGCGCGGCCCGGGTTTCCATGAGGTCGAGGAAGAACACGTCGTCGGACTTAGCCAGCAGTCCATGGTCGGCAAGTTCGGCACCAACCGCGGTCAGTTGCTGCCGGACGTGCGCCAAGGCCCGCACCAGGTAGTCCTTGTGCGTCTCACGCATGCCGACCAAACCGCGTACC
>JALZCO010000044.1 GCA_030863015.1 Actinomycetota bacterium | reverse complement strand
GTAACGCATCGCGCCCAGGTGCGATGATGGAATTCGTGGCAGACATCGATGCCGAACGCCTCGTGCTACGTCCCATCGGCCTGGAGACGGCGCGTGCACTTCTCGAGGGCCGGATACCTGCCGGGTTGCGGGTGGCGGCGGACTATCCATCACAGTTCTCGCTGGAAGTCATGGATCTCATCGCCGGTCTCCGAGCCGCCGAGGTTGAGCAATTCGATTCGTTCTTCTTGATCCGCAAGACCGACGCCGCCGTGATCGGCGAGATCGGTTCGCAGCTGGACGCGGCCACCAAGAGTACCCAGGTCGGCTATTCGGTCGTGCGGTCCTGCTGGGGCCAGGGCTATGCCACCGAGGCGTTACGAGCTCTGCTGGTCACCCTGCTGGCCCGCGCCGAGGTACACCGCGTGACCGCCGAGACGATGGTGGACCACGGGGCCAGCCGCCGCGTCATGGAAAAGGCCGGCATGCGGCACTGCGGCCATCGGGTCACTGAGGACAACGGCGCAACCGTCGAGCTGGTCCTCTACGAGCTGGTTCGCTGACCCCTGCCACGCGGTCTGGATGCAGAGTGGGCGGGGCGCCCGAGATCATGGGGCCATGACGGCGCGGGATCAGGTGCGGATGACGGCCTGGGTGCATGGCCACGTGCAAGGTGTCGGATTTCGCTGGTGGACCCGGTGCCGGGCACTCGAGCTGGGGCTGGTCGGCCATGCGACCAACCTGCCCGATGGGCGAGTCGAGGTGGTCGCTGAGGGGCCGCGGGATGCCTGTGACCGGCTGCTTGCTGCGCTGCGCTCCGGATCCGCGCCTGGGTACGTGCAGCAGGTCACTGAGCGCTTCGCCGACGCTCGAGGTGGCGTCGCCGGCTTCGTCGAGCGCTGAGTTCCCGCCGGATGCGTGAGCATGGGTACCCTGCGCGGGCAGCCAGGGCAGCGAAGTAACAGGAGGGTTCGGCACACGTGCACTTGAAGAGCCTGACGCTGAAGGGCTTCAAGTCCTTCGCCTCGGCCACGACGCTGCGCTTTGAGCCTGGCATCACCTGTGTCGTAGGTCCCAACGGTTCGGGCAAGTCCAACGTCGTGGACGCGCTGTCGTGGGTGATGGGCGAGCAGGGCGCCAAGGCGCTGCGCGGCGGCAAGATGGAGGACGTCATCTTCGCCGGCACCACCGGCCGTCCCCCGCTGGGGCGGGCCGAGGTCACTCTGACGATCGACAACACCGACGGTGCCCTGCCCATCGACTACACCGAGGTGTCAGTCACCCGGCGGATGTTCCGGGATGGCGCCAGTGAGTACGAGATCAACGGCAGCAGTTGCCGGTTGCTGGACGTCCAGGAGTTGTTGAGCGACTCGGGCATCGGGCGCGAGATGCATGTCATCGTCGGGCAGGGCAAGCTCGACTCCATCCTGCAGTCCAAGCCTGAGGAACGCCGCGCGTTCATCGAGGAAGCCGCGGGTGTTCTCAAGCACCGTAAGCGTAAGGAGAAGGCACTACGCAAGCTGGACGCGATGCAGGCCAACCTCGCCCGGCTGTCCGACCTCACCGCTGAGCTGCGGCGCCAGCTCAAGCCGCTGGGCAAGCAAGCCGAGATTGCACGGCGGGCTCAGGCCGTGCAGGCCGAGCTGCGGGACGCGCGACTGCGACTGCATGCCGACGACCTGCTCACCTTGCGGGTGGAGTTGGCCCGGGAAGAGGCTGACGAAGCAACCGCCAGGGCCCGCCGCGCTGAGGTGGAGGCTGCGCTAGACGAAGCCGGCACCCGACAGTCCGGCCTGGAGGAGCAGCTCGACGCCACCATGCCACGGTTATCGGTGGCGCAGGACACGTGGTACCGGCTCTCGGCACTGGCCGAGCGGCTACGCGGCACAGTCCGGTTGGCGGCGCAGCGAGTCCGGTATCTCTCCGCTCCTGCTGAGCAGCACCGTCCCGGTCGCGATCCCGACGAGCTGGACCGCGAGGCCGCAGCGGCGCAAGCCGCCGATGCCGAACTGCAGGCGGTGGTGGAGCAGGCCCGGGTGACGCTGTCCGGCGCCCTGGAGCGGCGCGCGGAGCTGGAACAGGTTGTCGCCGATGCCGAGCGAAGCCACCTGGCCGCGGTGCGGGCCGTTGCCGATCGGCGGGAGGGGCTGGCCCGGCTCACCGGCCAGGTCGAGGCGCTGCGCTCCAAGTCAGGCGCTACCGCTGAGGAGATCGAGCGGTTGTCCAGCGCGCTGGCGCAGGCCCAGGAGCGGTCGGCGAGTGCGCAGCGGGAGTTCGATGAGCGACAGCACCAGATTGACGCCCTCCATGCCGGCGAGGCAGCACTCGACGAGCGGTACGAGGCGGCGGTGGCCGCCCATACCACTGCAGCGCAGCGCGCTGCTGAGCTGACCGCAGCACATCGGGAGGCTGAGCAGCAGCGGGCATCCTGGCGGGCCCGGGTAGAGGCCCTATCGGTCGGCCTTGCCCGCAAGGACGGTTCACAGACGCTGCTGGCTGCCGGGCTGCCCGGCGTGGCGGGTTCGGTTGCCGCGCTACTCACCGTGGATGCCGGCGCGGAAGCTGCGGTGGCGGCCGCCTTGGGTGTCGCGGCAGACGCGCTCGCGGTACTCGACCTCAATACAGCAGCCGCTGCGCTTGCCCTGCTGCGCGAACAGGACGCCGGCCGCGCCGGCCTGCTCGTCGGCGGTGCACCGGCCACCGCAGACCGGTCGACCTGGCCACAGTTGCCGGCCGGTGCGCGGTGGGCGGTGGACCTGGTACAGGTCCCCGACGCGCTGCGCCCCGCGGTGCACCGGTTGCTGGAGCGCACCGCAGTGGTCGATGACTTGAGCGCTGCCCGGACGCTGGTTGCCGCGGCACCCAGCACACGCGCGGTGACTGTCGACGGTGACGTGCTCGGCACCCACTGGGCGCACGGTGGATCGGGCCGTAGCCAGAGCGTTATCGAGGTGCAGGCCGCCGTCGACGATGGTCAGGTCCAGCTGGCCGAGTCGGAAACCCGGGTGGAACGGCTAGCCGCTGAGTTCGAGGCAGCACGCACCGAGGAGGTCGATCGCGCCGAGGACGTCGACAACACCCTGGCCGCTCTGCAGGAGTCGGATGCGCAACTGACCGCGGTGGCCGAGCAGCTCGCCCGGCTCGGCCAGGCAGCCCGTTCCGCATCAGCAGAAGCCGACCGGCTGCACCGCCAGCGCGATGAAGCGGAGCAGCGACGAGCCGGCGCGCTGATCGGCATGGCGGAGCTGGAGGAGCGGTTGCGGCTGGCCCAGGACGAGCCTGCGGACTCCGAACCGGACACTGCGGAGCGCGACGAGGCGGCGGCTGCGTTGGCGACCGCGCGCAGCGAGGAGGTCGAGGCCCGGCTGGCGTTGCGCACAGCAGAGGAGCGGGCCCGGGCGCTGGCCGGTCGGGCCGACGGGTTGCGGCGCAGCGCCCAGGCGGAGCGGGCGGCCCGG
>JALZCO010000024.1 GCA_030863015.1 Actinomycetota bacterium | reverse complement strand
CGCTGGAGCCATCCGTCGGGGTGATGAAGACCGGCTGCTTGCGGCTCCCGGGCTGAGCCTGCCACTCGTACCAGCCGTCGGCCGGCAGCAAGCAGCGGCGCCTGGCCACCGCATCGCGGAAGGCTGGCTTGCCAGCAGCACTCTCCGCTCGCGCGTTGATCATTCGGGATCCGACGCTGGGATCCTTGGCCCAGTGCGGCACCAGGCCCCAGCGCATCACCCGGATGCTGCGCACGGTGCGGTCCGGATCGGGGGTTCCCTGCGCATCGCGCGGATGCCGGGCTACGACCGACAGCACGGCCTTGGTCGGTGCGACGTTGTAGTCGGCCTCCGGCGCCATACCACCGGTTGCGTCAAGCGCGTCGAACTCGACAGCCAGCGTCGCGGGATCTCTGGTCGAGGCATACCTGCCGCACATAGCGCCATCGTGGCACGCGGGTACGGGATGATGGTGCCATGACGACCTCCGTTGCCATGCCGTGGGCCGCGCCATGGGCGCCGGGGCCCGTGCGGGCCACCGTCACCGTCCCGGGATCGAAATCGATCACCAACCGGGCGCTGCTGCTGACCGCGCTGGCCGGCACCGGTGGCATCGTCCGGCGGGCGCTGCGCAGCCGGGACACCGATCTCATGGTCGGTGCCCTGCGTGCCCTGGGCGTAGCGGTCACCAGCTGCGACGATCAGCTGGAGGTAGCAGCGCACAGTGGGCTGCGCGGCCCCGCCACTGTGGACTGCGGTCTAGCCGGCACCGTCATGCGCTTCGTCCCGCCGCTGGCCGCGCTGGCCCATGGCCCGGTCCGTTTCGACGGTGACGAGCGCGCCCGGCAACGGCCGATGGGCGCGGTGCTCGGGGCGCTGCGCGCGCTGGGTTGCCAGATCGATGGGGACGCACTGCCATTCGTGCTGCACAGCTGCGGGGCGGTGCCCGGTGGCGAGGTGCGGATCGACGCGTCGAGCTCCTCGCAGTTCGTCTCCGGATTGCTGCTGTCCGCCGCCAGGTACGACGGTGGCATCACCATCCATCACGACGGTCCCCCGGTCCCCTCCCTGCCCCACATCCAGATGACCGTGCAGATGCTGGCCGAGCGGGGAGTCGGCGTGGACACCGACGGCGCCACCTGGTGGCGAGTAGCACCTGGCCCCATCGCGGGCGGCGACCATGACGTCGAGCCGGACCTGACCAACGCGGCGGTGTACTTGGCGGCCGCTGCGGTCACCGGCGGGGAGGTCACCGTGCCGGGCTGGCCCCGGCACACGACTCAGGCCGGCGACGCGATCCGGCCCCTGCTGGCCCGGATGGGTGCTCGGGTGGTTCTCGACGAGCGGGGACTTACCGTCACCGGGCCAGACCGTCTTCACGGCCTCGACGCCGACCTGCACCACATCGGGGAGCTCACGCCGACAGTCACCGCGCTGGCGGCGCTGGCTACCGGACCGTCGCGGCTGCGCGGGATCGCCCACCTGCGTGGGCACGAAACCGACCGGCTGGCCGCGCTGGCCACCGAGATCGGCGCGCTGGGTGGTGACATCCGCGAGACATCGGACGGCCTGGAGATCCGCCCCCGGCCGTTGCGCGCCGATTCCGGCCGACCCTGGGCCGCCTACGCTGATCACCGGATGGCCACCGCAGGCGCGATACTCGGCCTGGTGGTGCCAGGAATCGCCGTCGACGACATCGCCGCGACGGCCAAGACGCTGCCGGAATTCAGCGCGAGCTGGTCAGCGATGTTGGCCGGTGGTGCCGGCTGAGCCGGCCTGGGAGCCACCGCCTCGACGAATCCGACGTCCGGGTCCGGCCGGGACGGCGCGGTTCCCGTCCGCGGACCAAACGCCGGCCCGAACACGCCGACGCGACCGGCGCGATGGTGGTCGCGGTGGACCGCGGCCGGTGGACCTGCGCACCCGACGACGACCCGACCGTCCGGGTGACCGCGATGCGGGCCCGGGAGCTCGGACGCACCCCGGTGGTGGTGGGCGACCGGGTGGGGCTGGTCGGCGAGGTCAGTGGTGCACCCGATGGGTTGGCCCGGATCGTTCGGGTCGACGAGCGGTCCAGTGTGCTGCGCCGCACCGCCGACGACACCGACCCCTATGAGCGCATCGTGGTGGCCAACGCCGAGCAGCTGCTGATCGTGGCCTCGCTGGCCGATCCACCGCCGCGTACCGGGTTGATCGACCGATGCCTGGTGGCCGGCTACGCCGGAGGCCTGGAACCGGTGCTTTGCCTGACTAAGCGGGATCTCGCCGCACCGGATGCCGTGCTGGAGCGGTACGCCGCGCTGGACCTGCCGGTGCTCATCACCGCGCCGGAGACTGGCGTCGACGAGGTGCGCAGCCGGCTGGCTGGCCGAATCTCGGTCCTGGTCGGGCACTCCGGGGTCGGCAAGTCGACATTGGTGAACCGGCTGGTGCCGGACGCTTTCCGGGTGACCGCGGCGGTCAGCGGGGTGGGCAAGGGCCGGCACACCTCCAGCTCCGCGGTGGCAATGCCGCTGCCCGGCGGCGGGTGGGTGGTGGACACCCCGGGGATCCGCTCCTTCGGATTGGCGCATGTGACGCCCGACGATGTGGTCCGCGCCTTCGCCGACCTGGCAGACGCGATCGCGAACTGTCCACGGGGCTGCACCCATCTCGGCCCACCCGCCGACCCGGAGTGCGCGCTCGACGACCTCGGCGGTGCCGCTCGCCGCCGGGCGATGTCCGTCCGCGCCCTGCTCGCCGAGATCCTCAGGTAGCGAGGGCTCAAGCTGCGATGAGGACGTCCCGGCACGGTTTGCGCTAGCTGAATGCTGGGCATCTGCTGACGTTGTGCAGACCTTCCTGCCGTATCCCGATTTTGCGGCTAGCGCAATGGTGCTGGATGACCGCCGGCTCGGTAAGCAGCGTGTCGAGGCCCTGCAGATCCTCCGGGCGCTCACTCGCGAGCACTACGGTTGGAAGCATCACCCTGCGGTGCGGATGTGGGCTGGCCATGAGGAGGCACTGGCCTGCTACGCGATGGAGATCTGCGCGGAGTGGGTTCGCCGGGGACGTGCCGACACCTGCGCGGCGAGCATCTGCACTGACCTGGCCGCGGTCGGTCTGCCGGCGCCTCGACCTCAGCCGGAGCTCGCCGCGGCACGGCAGCTGCCACCTTGGCTCGGTGATGAGCGGCTGCACCGCAGCCACCGTGTGGCACTGGCCCGCAAAGACCCGGAGCACTACCGAGGCCGCTTTCACGATGTCGAGCAGGACATGCCGTACTTCTGGCCGGTGCGCGGCCAGCCTGGAGGCGCGCATCCGGGCTGATCTATGTGACCGCGGCTTCGGTTCGACCGACTCCTCACTGCGATACCAGTGCCGCGGCGAGGTCCTGGCAGTCGGCGACGGTGACGGTGACAGCAGGATGGCGCAAAACGCCTGTTGGCTCGATGCCGCGGACCGGTTCGCGGAAGGTGATGCACAGACCGCGGGCACCGTTGGTGGCCATGGTCAGTCCTCGATCGGCGAAAGAAAGGTGTGCCGGTCCCGCGGTCTTGATAAAGCCGAATGGACCAGTGACAGTGGTTGCCGCCACGTTAGTGAGTGCTGTTCGTACTCTCCAGGGTCCGAATCGGATGACAAGCTCGCCATCGCGTACTTGAACCATCGCGGTGGCCGGCGTGATGCCGAAGGGTAAGCCGGCCAGCCGGTAAGGGGTGGTGAACCGGAACAAGAAGGTCTGCGTCGCCACTATACCGAGTTACCCAATGACGGCAGGCTCAACCTTCGGTGGCCGGACATGCTTTGCGCAACCCGCCACCGGAATAGATCAACAGCCCGGATTGTATTGGCGGATGGTCAGCCGATCAAGCGGGTGTGGCTCCACCCCCGAAGGCACCAACACCAGGTCGTCGGCCTCCAACGACGACCGAGCCGCGGCCGGGGCGGGCGTCCCAGCCAGCGATGTCCGCACCAGTTCATGCAGCCGCTGGCCACATCGACGGTAAAAACGCAGCTGCGTGCGGCGTCCGAAAAGCAGCCACCCCAGCCGGAGGATCGGCGCGAGGTCGGGCGATCGTTGGGATTGGCAAGAGGCGACGAACTCAACCTGACCGGTGTTCAGGTGCTTAATCACCTCGTAGGTCACCTTTCCGCGCTCGAGATGGTGCTCGAGAGTCTCGTAGGTCCAGCCCCACACCCTCTGCTCGCGTCGAGTCTCGTCGACGAGAGCAGTAATCCGCACTCCCATGTAAAATCGCAGCACGAAAAAGCGGCCCTCAAGCAGCAGGTCGCGGCCTAGTAGCGGATGCCGGCGGCGGTACACCGCGCGAATAAGCTCAGGCGGGGTGAACTCGTAGTCCCGGACCAGGCCACAGGCAACTTCCCATACTCCGCGGGGCTCTGGCGGACCGGGTCGCTCGCGACCGACCAGGCTGCGGTGCACGTCGAAGTTCCAGTCCGGTGGACGTACCTCGCTGGGGTCGTAGTTGAGGCCACGATCGCCCAGCGCGGCCAGTGCCGCAACGTAGTCGATGTTTCCCAGCAGCCGGTCACGCACCGCGGGTCACTCGTGCCTGCGCAGCGAATCGCCGATCAGCCACAGTGTGGGCGGCCATAAGCCGGTGAACAGCGCCCGACGCTCGGCGTTGCCCCGTTCGTCTTGGTCCACCGTCTTGGCCCGGATCCACAGCCCAAGACACAGCACAACCGACCCGAGGGACATGGCCTCGAGATGCCAGCTGCGCAATCCGACACGATGCAACATCTGGTCCACCATCACGCCTCCGCACTGCAGTCGTCGCTCACCGAACAGGGCATGCCCAGTGTTCGCGCATTGGGCCATGGACGCGAGAGAGCTTCGAGTGCCGCGTCGGTCACACCGCCTCGAGAACACGGCCGGCGTGACACGCCGGTACCGACGTTCCTCAAGCCCCCGTCACGACGATCCGCATTGATGACTCCTCCACTAGGCACTGACCGGAGGGTCGGATACGACCTGGCGGCCGGTGTAGACGGCAACCCCAGCCGCTAGGCCACCGGCGATGGTCGCCGCCCGCTGGCAGAAATGCGCCCACACGTATAGCTCGCCCACACGTATAGCTGCAGTTCCTGGGTGAGCCGCACGCGGTCGTAAAGCAGGTCGGCTTGGCGATCGCCACTGCGGGCCCACGACTCGATCTCGAACCCGAGCTCATGGCCTAGTCGACCGGCCCGGAACTCGATCCGGCCGGCTTCTACGTGGCCTTTGTGGGTGACAAACCGGAAGCACGTGGGCCTCCGGGCCACTACCCGTACTGGCCCGTCCCACGGTCCCGGTAGCTGGATCAGCACATCATCGCCGACATCCAGTCCGGGACCGTGATCCTGCTTGGCGAAGACCACAATCTCACGGGGCGCGGCTGCATTGAGGTCGGCCACGAGCTCGTCGATGAGCTGGGCAGGGGATCGTGTCGCGTCCTTGATGAGAACTCGATAACGACGGTGAAACAGCGCGCCCACCCCATCCTCGCAACGCTGCAGGTCCAAGTCGCAGGCTCGCGCCGCCGGCAGAGGCGGCACGCGGATGGCAACGTCATCCCTCTCTGTGCGGTACAGCGGCACTCCGAGAGGTGAGGTATCACCAGGCCGCCAAGGCCATCTCCGGTGACCAGGGCAGAACGTCGGGCAGCCAGTCTTGGCATGTCCAGGCCACCGCAACCTCCCCGCCGCTCGACATAGCAGTTATCGGGATACCCCAACTATCGACGCGCAAGCGATACGGCGCGGGGCAGGGCTGCTGCGCGAAAGCGCCAGACAGGGTCAACGGGCATCTTCCGGTCCGCAAGAGTGATCATTCAGGCCGGTCGCACGCTCGGTTAGCGAGTGGCGCGGTGGCACCGAGCGTCAGGAGCACCGCTGAATCCAGTGCATTGGATTGGATGACTCCGGCAGGGAGCCGTCGCTGCGTCCACCCAGGGCCGGCCGCGATCACCACGGTCTCGGTTGAATGCTGCCGCAGCACCCCCAGTTGAGACGGGCGCGCGGTCCGAGTCGTCTGCGCCCAGAGCACCACCGCACCGGGCTTGCATCGCTGGACCGCGCGAGACAGCGCGGTTGCCGGAGTCGCCGCGCCCAGCATTCGCACCGCGGTCCCGCGCGAGGCAACAGCCGCTCGCAGGGCATCCAGCGCCAGGGTGTGCTGCTCGTTCTCAGCGCAAGCCAGCAGCACGCCCCGCCTGCCAGGCGCGTGCGCCGCAGCCGGCACCTGATGCAGCGTGGCGCTGATCGCCCAGGACAGCAGGTGCTCCACGTCGATGCAACCACTTCGCTCGGTGACCTGGCCTATCTCCGTGATCACCGGCAGGCACACCTGGTTCCAGGTGTTGACCACACCACGCTCATCCAGGTGACGCACCAGCGCTGCAACGACTGCATCGCCATCGAGCCGCAGCGCGGCGGCAACCAGGCCGCGCACCACCCGAGCCGGCGGTGGCCCCTGGACGCTTTCCGCCGGCTCCGAAGCCGAGTCGAGCTCGGCAAGTGGCCGGGTGTGCACCCAGTGTGCGGCCGCCGCTGGGGCGACTCCCTGCGCGACAAGCTGGCGCATCGCATCCAGCCGGGCGATGTCGCAGGCTTGGTAGCGCCGGTGCCGGCCGGAGTCGTGGCGAGTGGGATCGAGACCGTATCGCCGGCTCCAGGTACGCAGAGTCGACGGCGCCACCCCCAGGTGACGTGCAACCGCTCCGGCGGTCCACGCGGGCCCTGCCTCTGCCACCACATCGCCGCGCATTAGACCATCGTGACAGAGCGGCAAGCTTTCCTCATGACGGGCGATCTAACTCAGAGCGCTTGCAACGGTTGACGCA
>JALZCO010000004.1 GCA_030863015.1 Actinomycetota bacterium | reverse complement strand
GTAAGAAAAGACACGGACGTTGCGCCTCCGACGAGGGCGAGGACGCCCGCTGCGGCAAACCGCTTGAACCGCTGCGAGCTATCCGTACGCCGCTGGACGCCGGCGAGGGGAAGGTTCAGCGGGACGGTGGCCACGGCTGAGAGGTCTGAGACGCCGGCCGGAGCCGGCTGGGGGATGCTGAACCCAGCGAATCCGCCAACCCGGACCGTGATGGGGGCTGGCTTGTACGGCCTCATGTCCGCGTCGGCGATGTTGATATCGGCAGGGCGGTCAATGTCTGCCAGAAGCGCTGACGGGGCAGGGGACAGCGCGATCGCGGTCTCAGGGTCGGCGTCGACAACTATCGGGTGATCGAACTCGGTCGAGACAGGCAGCGCGACGACAGGCACTTGCGAGGACCTACGGGGGGCCGCGTCTGGTCGTATCAACGGGAGTGGATGGGTGTCTGAAGTCTCCCATCGGGCGGCGGTGGAGCGTTGCACTGCCAGGCCGTGGGCGAGTGAGTTCTGAGCCAACCCGGCAGCCTTGCGGCGCTGGGATAAACGCTGCCGTCTAGGCGCCATGTCGTCACCTCTCGCTGAAGCGTTCCGCTGGCGCGTTACGCACCGTCGTCTCTGGTTACGGCGCGACACCTTACGCACAGCACGCAGGCGCTCCACGCCGGCCATGGAACAGCCATCAGCCGTCCCTGTTGTCCCTGAACTTCCGATCATGCTGACTGCTGCTGACGCGACATTGGTCTAGCCGGAAATAGCCGATGCGGCCCTGACCGGCGAAGCGGTTGGTCGCAGCGACGACGTGTTCCCCGAGCTCTGTCGACGTGTGTCCTGCACTATCGAGTACAACGAGTTCGCCACTCGGCCAGGTACGAGCACGGCGGGATATCCGCGAGTCGATGAGGCGTCGCGCAGCAGCTCGCCCTCATCGAGCCATGCACCGTGGTGGAGTAGTGGCTGACGATGCGCGCACAAACCATGCAGCAGCGGGCGTCGGCGATGCGGGGTTGGGGGCGCTGCCGGATCTCAGGGAGGCCGCGGCCTCCCAGCCCCACGAGTCCCGCGCAGCCTGCTCCCGAACACCGGCGCCGGAGTGGGCGAGTAGCCGGGCGTAGGTCTCCACGAGCCTGCCGCCACGGTCGCCGCAGGACACACCATCCCCGCACCGAGCTCACTCGGCAGGGAAAAACCGGCCAACACCGACGTACTGCCACTGGGATCTCAACCGGCGGCGTCATGGTGACGGTTGGGCCGCCGCGTCCGGCCGAACCGTACACAAGTGGTGCCGCAAGAGCACTGAAATCGATTCGCTGTGTGCACAAGCCATAACTCACTGCTATTTGGTAGCGGGTTAGGTAACGCGTCCTAGTTCGGAAGCGATGAACGCCACAGGATGTGTCAGTGGACTACGCAACCTAGAGTGCGGTTACAGAAAGTGCTTACACCGTCACTCAACCAAGCACGCGGGAGTGCATAGGAACCGGGCTTATTCCAACAGTCATAAGGCGCAGAGGTATCCAACCAATAGGAAGGAAGATCGAGATGGGCCACTACATGGTCAACGGCGAAATCATCGACGTGCGTGAGGAGCAGCCGACTGCCGCCGACCTCAAGCGTCACAGCAAGAGCGTTCTGTCTGATTGGGTAATGGCAAGCATGCCCAATGGTAAAATCGTCAAGCTCGAGGATCATAAGCCACTGCCGGCTAATGCAGTCGACTACTCGGTAGTGACGCCATTCACCTATGGGTGCACGGCTTGACGTGATGACCAGCGACCTCGAAACCCGGCGCCGGCTCGGCCGACTCCAGGCCGAGGCGTTATTGCTTTCACAACGGTTAGGTGACGTCCGTTTCGATACCCAGAGCGGCACATGGTTCTATGTCGAGCGCTTTCCGATTTCTCCGGGCTGGAACAAGTCGCACGTTGAAATCCTGATCGACATCCCCTACGGTACTCCCGGCTATCCCTCGGTGTCCCCGGAATGGTTCTGGACAGACCACGATATCCGGACGGACAAAGGCCAGTCAATCAACCACTTTTTCACGCGCGGCCCAAGTGCCGATAAAGAACATCTAAATCGCGGTTGGGGACATTTCTGCATCCACCTTATCGGCTGGCGACCGGCTGGTGGAACCGACTTGCTGCGCGGCCACAGTCTGGTGTCTTACCTGAACCTGATTGCAGCGGTCTTTCGCGATCGGCGGAGACTTAGTGGAGAAAAACAATGACCCTTGAGGTGCATGACATTGTACTGAGCTCCACCCTGTGGTTGCAGCTCCGTAGTCATCTGCTGGCCGTCAATAAAGGGCTAGGTCGAAGGGGTGACAATGAGCAGATGGCGTTTGTCCTCGCCGCACCCAACGTGTCGTCCAGCAGGATTCGTTTGGTAGGCCATGAGCTGGTCTGCGCACGGTCGGCGGATTTAGATCATCAGTCGCCCTCAGCAATCAGCCCAAACGGCAAGTTCGTTGCGGACGCATTAACCCGGTGCCGTCGGGAGGGCTGGAGCCTCATTGAGATCCACTCACATCCCTTTGACTCAGGGTCTCGGACAACGTTCAGTGGAGTCGATTGGTCCAACGACCGGACAAAGATGCCTCGTGTTGCATCGATGCTACCTGATCAATTTTATCATGCCACGATGGTGATCGGGCAAAACAGTCTGGACGCCCATTACTATCAGCGGGTAACCGGGGCCATTCTGCCGGTGCGGCAAGTGACTATCGTCGGTGGTTCCACCGAAGACTCACCAGTCTTACGCTACTTCCCTGCATCGAGCTCGGCCCCTGTGCCGGTCCCTTCGCAAGGTATACGTCACAGCCGCCAACTGTCCGTACTCGGCGTCTCCACCCAGGATGCCCTCTCAAAAGCGCGAGTGGCCGTCGTCGGTGTTGGTGGTCTTGGCTCCTTCGTAGCCTTAGAACTTGCCCACCTTGGCATCGGCCACGTGACTCTGATTGATCCTGACCGTATCGAATTGAGCAATCTTAACCGCCTTATCGGGGCCACACCAGACGACGTCGGACGGTACAAGATCGACGTCTTCCGGGAACTTATCGAGCGCCTAGCGCCTGCAACGGCGGTAAAAGCCGTGGCAGCGCCACTCCTGGACAGTAGTGCTCTCGACCACGCAAAGGCAGCGGATCTGTTGCTCGGTTGCGTTGACGGGCACGGCGCGCGGCTGTCGTTGAACCATTTATCCATTCGTTATCTCATACCGCTCATCGATGCCGGTACCGGCGCGAGACTCGGGACCGACAGTCTCGCCGCCAGGCTTGGTGGGCAGGTCCAAGTCGTTGCACCAGGAGTCGGGTGCCTCGAGTGTCGAGGTTTTATCCACGCCCAACGAGCAGCGTACGACCTAGCACCGCCAGCGGTACAAGAGTACGAACGGGCCCGTGGCTACGGCACCGAGGAGGCTGCGCCCTCCGTGATATTCTTGAACGGCGTTGTGGCGTCACTGCAAGTTGCAGAAGCCGTGCGGACGTTTGCTGCCGCGTCAGGAGCAGAGACGGCCACGCCGAAACTGGTCGTCTACGATGCCCAAGCCCAGCGGACTTTCCCGGCGGCTGTTCGGTATTCGCCTGAGTGCGCGACGTGCGGTACTCATGGTGTTACAGGAGTAGCTGACCTGGCACCACTGCAGGCTGCCCCGACGGCCGGAGCCGCTTTCGCACCAGCTTCACTGGAACTAGCTGGAGTCAGGCATGCCGGATCCTATTCCAAGGAATAGAAGCGCGGGTAGGTCTCGGCCGCGTCGATTGATGCGGCGGCAAAGAG
>JALZCO010000492.1 GCA_030863015.1 Actinomycetota bacterium | reverse complement strand
TGCGAGAGGAACAGCGCCGGCTGGCAGAGGCGCAGCGGGTGGCCCGGATTGGTACTTGGGAGTGGGAACCGGGCTCAGACCGACTCGTGTGGTCGGACATGATGCAAGACCTCTATGGGGCGGCGCCGGCCCCCGACCGGCCCACTTACCAGGCCTATCTATCCCTGGTACACCCCGATGACCGGGAGTGGGTGGACGAGCTGTGGCGGCAGCTGCTCGTCGACCAGGTGCCGGTGGAGTGCGAGCACCGGGTGCTGCGGCCGGACGGGACGGTACGCACCTTCCGGTGTCACGGCGCCGTCATCGTCGGCACATCTGGGAGCCTGCGTCTGGTCGGGACCGCACAGGACGTCACTGAGCAGCGAGCCGCTGAGATCCGGATGATGCGTTCGAGCCAGCGCTTTGCTGATCTGGTGGCGATCGCCCCGGTGGGGATCGGAATCTTCGACGATGCCGATCGGCTGATCGACGCCAACGAGGCGCTGTGCAAGCTGCTGGGTTATGACCTGGAGACACTTCGGGGGATGAGTTCCGAAGCGCTCACCCACCCCGACGACCGAGCTGAGCGGCTGCGCACCATGCGTAGCCACCGGGCGGCACCCTGTGAGAGTTACACGGTGCCGCAGCGGATGCTGCTGCGGGCCGATGGGGAGCCGGTGTACTGCGAGCTGCACATCTCGGCGTCGGTGCAAGACGACGGGCAACGGTTCATGCTGGTTGTCTTCACTGATGTCACCGAGCGGCGCCGAGTGGCCGAGGCGCTGAAGTACCGGGCGACTCACGACGAGCTCACCGGCCTGCCCAATCGAGCCGCGATCAAAGAGACCCTGACCGAGCTGCTCGCCTCGCCCGGCCGCGACCTGGCCGTGTTGTTCTGCGATATCGACAACTTCAAGCGGGTCAACGATGCGCTGGGGCATGATGCCGGTGACGAGCTGCTGGTCGCGCTGGCGCGGCGGCTGCGCGACGGGTTGCCCGAGGGGTGCACCGGCGGCCGGCTTTCCGGCGACGTTTTCGTGGTGATCTGTTCTGACGTCGCCGCACAGGGCGGTGTCAGCTCGCTGGTCACCACGGTTTCGGGGTTGTTGCGGACCGCGATCCCGCTGCGTGGCCAGCTGATCCGGGTGTCGGCAGCCATCGGGGTGGCGGTGCCGGACGCTGTTACCGACAAAGCCGCTACCGGCGGCGCGGAGGACCTGCTGCGCTTTGCCGACGCCGCCATGTTTGAAGCCAAGCGTGGTGGCACCGGGCATTTCGCGATGGCCAACGCGGCGTTGATGGCGTCGGCCGATCGGCAGGTGGAGCTGGAATGCCAGCTGCGAGAGGCGCTGGTGCGGGACGAATTGCAGCTGTACTACCAGCCGGTGGTCGATTCCGACGGTAAGATTCTCTCGGCGGAGGCGCTGATCCGCTGGCCGCATCCGGATCACGGTATGGTCGGCCCAGACGTGTTCCTGCCGGTGGCCGAGCAAGGCAACATGATGCGTGAGCTGGACCGCTGGGTGCTGCGCACCGCGTTGCATGAGGCGCGGAATTGGGTGACCCCTGACGGGCGTCCTATCGCGGTGGCGGTCAACCTCTCCGCGCAGATCCCGGGCGAAGCCGGCTTCGTCGACGCGGTGGCTACCGCGCTAGCTGAGAGCGGGCTGCCGTGGGACCGCTTGGTTCTGGAACTGGTGGAGACGGCGCTGGTGGACTTGCCCAGCGCCGCCCGGCAAGCGATGGATGAGCTGGTCGAGCGCGGGGTGCGATTCGCAGTCGACGACTTCGGCACCGGTTACTCGTCGCTGGCCCGGCTCAAGGAGCTGCCCGCGCAGATCATCAAGCTGGACCGCAGTTTCGTCAGCGGGGTCGGCGTCGACCCGTCGGACTTCGCAGTGGCCCGCGCGGTGGTCGACATGGTCCGCGCGATGGGTCGCACCTGTGTCGCGGAGGGTGTGGAGACCGCGACCCAGCTTCAGGCACTGCGGGGACTCGGCGTCCACGCCTACCAGGGCTGGTTTTTCTCTCGGGCGGTCAGTGGACCCGAGTTTCGTGCCCTACTCGGTCTCGGACCACTTCGCTAACTCCCCTCCCCGGCGTGTCCGCACCCCGTGCCCGGTGTGTCCACCTCTGGTGCTGCTGTGACCGCGTCCGGTGCCCGGGTGTCCGATCCCGGGTTATGGTGCCCGGAGACCCTCCGGTGTCCCGACCGGTTACCGGGAAGACGGCCAAATGATCGAATTCCGCAGCGTTACCAAGCGGTTCGACGACGGCACCGTGGCCGTCGATGCGCTGGATCTGATCGCCGGTGAGGGGCAGATCACCGTGCTGGTCGGACCATCGGGTTGCGGCAAGACCACGTCACTCCGGATGGTCAACCGGATGGTCGAGCCCACCTCGGGCACGCTGCTGATCAATGGCCGCGACATCCGCTCCCGCCCGTCTGCGGAGCTGCGCCGGGGAATCGGCTATGTCATCCAGCAGGCTGGGCTGTTCCCGCACCGCACCGTCGTTGACAACATCGCCACGGTGCCGCGGCTCACTGGCGCCAGCCGGCGCCATGCCCGAACTCGGGCCGCCGAGTTGCTCGAAGTCGTCGGGTTGCCCGCTGAGGTGGGCCGGCGTTACCCGGCGCAGCTGTCCGGCGGGCAGCAGCAGCGGGTTGGGGTCGCCCGCGCGCTCGCTGCCGATCCGCCGGTGCTCCTCATGGACGAGCCGTTCTCGGCTGTTGATCCGGTGGTCCGGGAGGGCCTGCAGGACGAGTTGCTGCGGCTGCAGGGTGAGCTGGGCAAGACCATCCTGTTCGTCACCCACGACATCGACGAGGCGGTCAAGCTCGGTGACGCCGTCGCGGTGTTGCGGGCTGGGGGAGTGCTGGCCCAGTTCGACGCGCCACAGCAGGTGCTCGCTGAGCCCGTCGACGACTTCGTCGCCGAATTCGTCGGACGCGACCGGGGCTACCGCGCGATGTCGTTCGTCTGCTCAAGGGATCTTCCGGTTCACGAATTAGACACGGTACGGGTGGGCGAGGAGGGAGGAGGGCAAGGATGGCGGCTGGCGGTGGACGCCCACGGCAGGCCGCGCGGCTGGTTGGCCCCGGAGGGTGCCGACGGAGTACTGCGGGCTGGCGGATCGCTGCACCGGCTGGGTGGTCCGATGCGGACCGCGCTGGACGCGGCGCTGTCCTCACCGTCGGGGTTCGGCGTGGTGGTTGACGGTAACGGTGCCGTAGCGGGCGGTGTCCGCGCCGAGGAGGTCCTCGCGGTGTGGCGCCGGCAGCGGGGTGTCGATGTTCCGTGACATTGGCAGCTATCTGAGCAGTCAGAGCAATCGCGCCAAGGTGCTGGAATTGCTCGGTGAGCACGTCGTCCTCGCGGTCCTGCCGTTGCTCACCGGGCTCGTGGTGGCGGTGCTGCTGGGGTGGGCAGCGCAGCGCATGCGCTGGCTGGGGGTCGTGGTGCTCGGGTCGGCCAGCGTGCTGTACACGGTGCCGTCGCTGGCCCTGTTCGTGATCATGCCCAGCATCCTGGGCACCCGAATCCTGGACGGCACGAACGTGGTGGTGGCGCTCGCGCTGTACACCTCTGCGCTGCTGGTGCGTCCAGTGGTCGACGCGCTGGATGCGGTGCCAGGACACGTGGTGGTTGCAGCCACCGCGATGGGCTACCAACCCGTGCGGCGATTCGTTGCCGTCGAGCTGCCCATGGCTGTTCCGGTACTGACCGCCGGCGTGCGGGTGGCGTCGGTGAGCAACATCAGCCTGGTCAGTGTGGGGGCGTTGATCGGTGTCGGCGGGCTGGGCCAGTTGTTCACCGAGGGTTTCCAGACCCAGTACCTGGCACCGATCATGATCGGCATCGTGCTGACTGTCGTGCTGGCGGTCGCGATGGACCTGCTGCTGGTCGGGTTGCGTCGGGTGAGTACTCCCTGGACGCGGGCGCAGCTAGGGGCAGGAGTCGGCACGTGATCTTCTCTCAGGTGCTGGCCTGGTTCGCCGACGCGGCGCATTGGCGCGGTCCTGGTGGCGTCCCGGTGCGGATCGTTGAGCACCTGTACTACACCGCCGTCACGGTGCTCATCGCGTCGGCGATCGCGGTTCCAGTTGGATTGTTGGTTGGGCACACAACTCGCGGCGGGGTGCTACTGGTGGGCCTGGCCAACGCGATGCGGGCACTGCCGACGTTGGGCCTGTTGACGTTTCTGTTTTTGTTGTTTCGCTCGCAGGGAGTCTCCACGGTAGTCGCGCTCGTCGTGCTGGCCGTGCCACCGGTACTGGCCGGGGCCTACGCCGGGGTGCAAGGCGTCGAGTCCTGGGTCGTCGACGCTGCGCGGGGGATGGGTATGACATCGGCGCAACGCCTGTTTCAGGTCGAACTGCCAGGGTCGCTTCCGTTGCTGCTCGGTGGATTGCGCAGCGCGGTGCTGCAGGTGGTTGCGACCACCACCGTGGCGGCCTACCTGGGGCTGGGTGGCCTGGGCCGGCTGCTGCTGGACGGCCTGCGTTCGGGGGATTACCCCCAGATGGTGGTCGGGGCGCTGCTCACCGCTGGGCTTGCGGTGATGCTGGACTTGCTGCTGGCAGGCGTGCAGCAGCTCGCAGTGCCCACCGGAGTGCGGCTGTCTTCGGCGAGCGCCGCTTCGCGGTGATTGCGAGATTCGGAGGATGAGGATCGATGACACGCATCGTGACGCTGGTCATGGCCGTTGTGATGGCGGCCGCTGTCGCAGCTTGCGGATCCGCTAACCCGCTCGCTGGGGGCGGCAGTGGCAGTGCCATTGTGGTCGGCTCGGCCGATTTCGCCGAGAGCGAGTTGCTCATGGAGATCTACGCCGCAGCGCTGCGCAAGGCGGGTATCGAGGTGCAGACCCGGCCCCGGCTGGGTAGCCGCGAGATCACCAACGTCGCTGTGCAGGACGGGTCGATCACCGTGATGCCTGAGTACTCCGGCAACCTGCTGCAGTCGGTCGACCCGAACGCGACCGCAACGGCGGCAGAAGAGGTGTACGCCGCGCTGCAGAGATCCTTACCGCAAGGCCTGGAAGTGCTTGAGCAGTCTACGGCTGAGGATTCCGACGTCCTGGTGGTCACCCAGCAGACCGCTGCCACGCTGAGGCTTACCAGCATGGACCAGCTCGGACCGCATTGCGGGCAACTCACTCTGGGCGCCGCGGGCGAGTGGCCCGGTCGCTGGAAAGACAAGATCGCTCAAGTCTACGGGTGCACCTTCCGCGAGATTCTCAGCACCGATGTGGCCGGTCCGGTGACACTGGAGGCACTACGCAGCGGGGACGCCCAAGTCGTGAACCTGAACACCACCTCACCTGACATCGTTGCTCACGGCTGGGTCGAGTTGGCTGACCCGAAGAACATGTACCCGGCTCAACGCATCCTTCCGTTGGTGCGCGCCGGGGTGCTGAACCAGGCAGGTGTTGACGCGCTCAACGAGGTCTCAGCCGCACTGACCACAGAAAATCTCACTGAACTCAACCAGCGGGTGGTGCAGGAACGTGCGGTCCCCGCCGATCTGGCCAAGGACTTCGTCTCGTGAGTGCGTAACAGTGCTCTAGCACTGTTACGCACTCACGACCACCCGCGCCACCGTCGGGTGGTTCGATGGCGGTCGCGGTGCGAGGCTGGCGGCATGGAATACACGCAGCTGGGCAGTAGCGGTCTCTCCGTTTCTCGACTGTGCCTGGGCACGATGAACTTCGGCCCGGAGACCTCCGAGATTGACAGTCACGCGATCATGGACCGGGCCCACGAGCACGGCATCAACTTCTTCGACACCGCGAACGTCTACGGCTGGCGGAAAGGTGAAGGTGTCACCGAGCAGATCATCGGTCGGTGGTTCGCCGCTGGCGGCGGTCGCCGTGAGCGCACCGTATTGGCGACCAAGCTCTACGGCTCGATGGGGGATTGGCCCAACGAAACGAAGCTTTCCGCGTTGAACATTCGGCGGGCCTGCGACGCGTCGCTGCGCCGGCTGCAGACCGATTACATCGACCTCTACCAGATGCACCACGTGGATCGGGCCACCCCGTGGCAGGAGATCTGGGAGGCCATGTCGGTGCTCCGGCAACAGGGTAAGATCGTTTATGTCGGCTCGTCGAATTTTGCCGGCTGGCACCTCGTAGCCGCCCAAGAGGCGGCTCGGCGCCAGCGCGTCACCGGGCTGGTCAGCGAACAGTCGATTTACAACCTGCTCAATCGCTGGGTGGAGCTGGAGGTGCTGCCCGCCGCGCGGCACTACGGCCTTGGACTGATCCCGTGGTCACCACTGAACCGGGGCCTGCTCGGCGGTGTGCTGCGAAAACAACGTGAGGGCAGCGGTTCGCGGAGTACTTCAAGCTTCTCGGCTGACGCGTTGGCGGCGAACCGGGAGCGCATCGAGTCCTACGAGAAGTTGTGCGCCGACCTCGGCGAGGACCCCGCCAACGTTGGCTTGGCCTGGTTGCTACACCAGCATGGGGTTACTGCGCCGATTGTCGGCCCGCGAACGGTCGCGCAACTGGACAGCTCGCTGCGGGCCGTCACCATCACACTGGACGTTGAGGTGCTGAACCGGCTCGACGAGCAGTTCCCTCCACCAGGCCCCAACGGTGCCAGACCTGCACCGGAGGCCTACGCCTGGTAACACCCATGATCCCGGCGTGTCATGCTCCCCGCACGGTGTGCAGCGTTGATGCGCACCACCGTAGGGACGGGCGGCAGTAGTGGCGGATGGCTGACGACCAGTAGCGCCCTCAGCCTTCGAGGGTGTCCGGCTCATCGGCATCGTCGCGAGCCAGGAACGTCGCCAACCGCTCGATGGCGTGCTCGAACTCCGGGTGCTCGTCGACGAATGCGCGCATTCGCGTGGCCAGCCACTCGACACTGAGCTGTTCCTTGCCGCGTCGATCTTCCAGCTCCTCGATACCGCGGTCGGTGAAATACACCTCGACTCCTCTTCTTGCGAGGCTCCTGGGCCCATAACGTCGGCACAGCGTGCACCAGCGCCGTACGCACCGAACACCACGGCGGGAACACACGGTGCGCCAAGGCCGGACACACCGGACAGCAGGGCCGGACACGCCGGGATGGGGGACGGGTTAGCGTTCGAGGGCGGCGGTAATGAGTTCACGTTGCTCGACCTCATGGACCTTGGCGGATCCGGCCGAGGGGGCTGCCATGGCGCGCCGAGAGATCCGCCGCAGGTTGCCCAGCCGCTCGGGAATCAGGTCGGGCAGGCTCAACCCGTAGAACGGCCACGCGCCCTGATTGGCGGGTTCCTCCTGCACCCAACGCACGTCAGTGGCATTCGGGTAGCGATCCAGCGCGGCCGCCAGCCGCCGGTTGGGCACTGGGTACAGCTGCTCGATACGCACGATCGCAACGTCGGAGATGCCACGTTGCTGGCGCGTGGCGTTCAGCTCATAGCTGATCTTGCCGCTGCATAGCAGCACCCGGCGCACCGCCGACGGATCGGCGACCAGAGGGTCATCGAGCACCGAGGCGAACCGCCCTGAGGTGAAGTCCTCCACCGGGCTCACCGCCGCCTTGAGCCGTAGCATCGACTTCGGCGTGAAGACCACCAGCGGCCGGTGCACCCCGTCCAGTGCGTGCCGGCGTAGCAGATGGAAGTAGTTCGCCGGAGTCGATGGCTGTGCCACGGTCATCGAGCCCTCGGCGCAGAGCTGCAGGAACCGCTCGATGCGGCCAGACGTGTGGTCCGGGCCCTGCCCCTCGTGGCCGTGCGGCAGCAGCAGCACGACGTCGGAACGCTGCCCCCACTTGGCTTCCCCGGAGGAGATGAACTCGTCGATCACCGGCTGCGCACCGTTGACGAAGTCGCCGAACTGCGCCTCCCAGAGCACCAGGGCGTCGGGGTTTGCCACCGAGTAGCCGTATTCGAAACCCACCGCGGCGAACTCCGACAGCGCGGAGTCATAGGTCAGGAACTTCGCCTGATCGTCGGTGAGGTTCATCAGTGGTGTGTACTCGGCACCGGTCTTGCGGTCGATCAGCACCGAGTGTCGTTGCACGAAAGTGCCTCGCCGGGTGTCTTGACCGGACAGCCGCACCATCCGGCCGTCCATGCACAGCGACCCGAGCGCCAGGAGCTCGGCGAAGGCCCAATCGATGCCACCGTCGCGGGCCATCTTCGCCCGTTTCTCCAGTACCGGCTTGACCCTCGGATGCGGAGTGAAGCCCTCAGGCAGGTTGACGTGCGCGTCGGCGATCCGCTCGATGACGCTAGGGTCCACCCCGGTGGACAGCCCCGTGGGCACGATCTGTTCGGTCTCCACCGACTCGCTCGGTGCCGCGGCGCGCTTCTCCAGCTCCCGCACCTCGTTGAACACGTGCTCGAGCTGCTGGGCGTAGTCCTTCAGTACGCGCTCGGCCTCCTCTACGGAGATGTCACCGCGGCCGATGAGCGCCTCCGTGTAGCCCTTACGGACAGATCTCTTGGTATCGATGATGTCGTACATCTTCGGCTGGGTCATCGATGGGTCGTCGCCCTCGTTGTGACCGCGACGGCGGTAGCAGATCATGTCGATGACGACGTCCTTCTGGAAGGCCTGGCGGTAATCCACCGCGAGTTTGGCCACCCACACACAGGACTCCGGGTCATCGCCGTTGACGTGGAATACCGGGGCGCCGATCATCTTCGCGACGTCGGTCGAGTACTCGCTGGACCGCGCGTACTGCGGCGCCGTGGTGAATCCCACCTGGTTGTTGACGACGACATGGATCGTGCCACCGGTCCGGTAGCCGCGCAGCTGCCCCATCTGCAGGGTCTCGGCCACGACGCCCTGGCCGGCGAACGCCGCATCGCCGTGCAGCAGCAGCGGGAGGACGGTGAAGCCCTCCTCGCCCTTGTTGATGATGTCCTGCTTCGCGCGTACGACGCCCTCGAGCACCGGGTCGACCGCCTCGAGATGGCTCGGGTTGGCCACGAGCGACACGCTCACCTTGGCGCCGTCGGTGGCGGTGAAGG
>JALZCO010000491.1 GCA_030863015.1 Actinomycetota bacterium | reverse complement strand
GGCCAGCACAGCGGCCACTGCGGCCAGCGCCAGCACGGCCAGTGGCGTTAGTGCGGGCAGCACCTCGGAGCCCTGCACTGCGACCGTGACGATCCCGCGCTTCGGCACCTGGAAGTCGACCCGGGCCCAGCCGAGCATCGCCGCGGCACCGAGTACCACCGCGGCGGCGACCAGCAACGCGACGGTGGCCGTGAGTTCCTTGCGCGACGCAGCTGCCTCAGGCACGCAGCGACCCGGCGGGCTCACCGACTGCTACCCGCAAGGTGCCCGCAGCGGCAATGGCGGCGAGCACCGCACCCGCTTTGTTGAGGCACTCGGTGTCCTCGGCCACCGGGTCGGAGTCGGCGACGATGCCCCCACCGGCTTGCACGTAAGCCACCCCGTTGCGGACCAGCGCGGTACGGATGGCGATCGCGGTGTCGGCGTCCCCGGCGAAGTCCAGGTAGCCGATCACTCCCCCGTACACGCCTCGTCGGGTTGGCTCCAGCTCCTCGATGAGCTCCATCGCTCGGGGCTTGGGAGCTCCGGACAGCGTCCCAGCGGGAAAGCAGGCCGTCACCGCGTCGAATGCGGTATGTCCGGCCGCCAACTCGCCGGTCACCGTCGAGACCAAGTGCATGACGTGGCTGTAGCGCTCGACCCGGAAGAAGTCGGTGACATGCACCGAGCCGGGCCGGCACACCCGGCCGACGTCGTTGCGCCCGAGGTCGACGAGCATGAGGTGCTCGGCGCGTTCCTTCTCATCGACCATCAGGTCCTTCTCCAGCCAGCTGTCCTCGTCCGGGTCGGCGCTACGGGGGCGGGTACCGGCAATGGGATGGGTGGTGACCTTCCCGTCCCGCACGGTCACCAGGGACTCCGGGCTGCAGCCGACGATGCTGAACTCCTCGAGAGTGAGCAGGTACATGTACGGGCTGGGATTGG
The DNA here is from genome assembly GCA_030863015.1 of Actinomycetota bacterium. Lineage (GTDB taxonomy): Bacteria > Actinomycetota > Actinomycetes > Mycobacteriales > Pseudonocardiaceae. The sequence goes on along the minus strand of JALZCO010000491.1, from coordinate 10,033 downwards.
TGGTGCGCAGCACCCGGTAGATGTCCAGCGGGTCGGCATCGGTAGCCATCTCGAAGCGTTGGGACACCACCACCTGAAAAGCCTCGCCAGCCCGGATCGCCTCCTTGGCCGCCTCCACCGCGGCGTGGTGCTGCTCCGGGCTTCGGCGGCGCAGGAACTCCGGCGCCGGCCGGGTGAATACCGCCGCGCTGGCGGGCGCCGACGTGCACAGTTGCCCGACCATTGCGTCCAGTCGGGTCACCGCGTCGTCGTAGGCCTCGTCAACGCGCTCACGGGAATCGTCCCAGTTGATCGCATTGGCGATGAGCGTGACGGTGCCCTCATGGTGATCCAGCGCGGCCAGATCGGTGGCCAGCAGCATCACCAGCTCGGGCACCCGCAGATCGTCGACCGCAAGCTCAGGCAACCGCTCCAGGCGCCGGACGGCGTCATAGCCGAGATAACCGACCATCCCACCGGTCAGCGGCGGCAGTCCGGGCAGCGGCTCGGTGTGCAGGGCGGCCACGGTTTGTCGCAAGGCCTCCAGCGGGGTGCCCGTCCACGGAGCATCCACTGCGGGCAGCCCCACCGGTGGCGACCCGCGCCAGACCGTCTGGCCACCGGACTCGGTGAGGGTGGCTGCGCTACGCACCCCGACGAACGACCAGCGCGACCAGGACGACCCGTTCTCCGCCGACTCGAAGAGAAAGGTGCCGGCCCGGCCGCCGGCAAGCTTGCGGTAGACCCCCAGCGGGGTCTCGCCGTCGGCGAGCAGCGTCCGGGTCACCGGGATCACCCGGTGATGGGTGGCCAGGGCACGAAACTGTTCCCGGTCCAGGTGCAGGTGCCCGACGCCGTTGTTGCCGATGCTGACCATGCAGCTATTGTGCCCACTGTTTGACGCCGGGTGACGACCGGCATACCTTTTCCTCTTCTGTTGAAAAGGGGAACCGGAGTGCCGAATGTGCCCGGTGAGCAAGCTCGTCCCCGTGGGCGCCGTCGCGCCGGTGAGGACACCCGCGCGGCGCTGCTCAACGCCGCCAGGGTGGAGTTCACGGAGCGCGGCTTCGATGGGGCCACCGTGCGCACGATCGCTCAACGCGCCGGGGTGGACGCCGCGATGGTCAACCACTGGTTCGGCGGCAAGGACGGGCTGTTCGTCGCCGCCATGGAGATCCCGGTCAACCCCGCAGAGATCATCCCGCCGATCCTCGACGGGGCTCCAGAGCAGCTCGCCGAGCGAATCCTGCGCACCTTCCTGTCCGTCTGGGACGCCAACGGTGGTGGAGCGCTGGCTGCGCTGATGCGCAGCGTGGCCAGTCATGAGGAGGCGGCCCGGATGATGCGCGAGTTCATCAGCCGGGTGATCATCGGTCGGATCGTCTCCGCGGTCGCCCCGGACCGCCCCGAGCTGCGTGCCGCGCTGTGCGGCACCCAGATCGCCGGATTGGCGATGATCCGGTACGTGATTCGCCTCGAACCGCTGGCTTCAGCCGAGCACGACACCGTGGTCGCCGTGATCGCCCCCACCCTGCAGCGCTACCTCACCGGCACCTTGTGAGTGCGTAACAGTGTTCTAGCACTGAATGCCACTCACGAGCAGCGACCTGCTGAAACAGGTCTCGGACCCGGTGTGGCAGGCCGGACCGATCTGGTCGACGACCACCAGCAGGGCATCTCCGTCGCAGTCCAGCCGCACCTCGTGCACGTGCTGAGTGTGGCCGGACGTCTCGCCCTTGATCCAGTAGGCCTGCCTGCTACGCGACCAGTAGGTGGCCCGGCCGGTGGTCAGCGTGCGGTGCAGCGCCTCATCGTCCATCCAGCCCACCATCAGCACCTCCCCAGTGCCGCGTTGCTGGACGACGGCACAGACCAGCCCGTCGACGTTGCGTTTGAGCTGCGCGGCGATTGTCGGATCCAGAGCACTCACCGCACCGTCACCCCGGCCACACGCAGGCTGTCCTTGACATCACCGATCCGCAACTGTCCGAAGTGGAACACGCTGGCGGCGAGCACCGCGTCGGCGCCGGCCGCCACCGCAGGCGGGAAATGCGCCACCTCGCCCGCGCCACCACTGGCGATCACCGGGACCGTGACGACGGCTCGCACCGCGGAGATCATCTCAAGATCGAAGCCTGCCTTGGTTCCGTCGGCGTCCATCGAATTGAGCAGGATTTCCCCTACGCCCAGCTCCTGGCCGCGGGCAGCCCAGGCCACGGCATCGATCCCGGTGCCACGCCGCCCGCCGTGGGTGGTCACCTCGAAGCCGGATGCCGTTGCTGGCTTGCCGGGTGGCACCCGGCGAGCATCCACTGAAAGCACGATGCACTGCGCACCGAAGCGGTGGCTGGCCTCCCGCAGCAGCTCGGGACGGGCCACCGCGGCGGTATTGATGCTCACCTTGTCTGCGCCCGCCCGCAGCAAGCGATCCACGTCAGACACTTCTCGGATTCCCCCGCCGACGGTGAGCGGAATGAAGACGCATTCCGCGGTGCGGCGGACCACATCGTAGGTCGTCTCCCGATCCGCCGAGGACGCGGTGACGTCGAGGAAGGTCAGCTCGTCGGCGCCCTGCGTGTCATAAGCGGTAGCCAACTCGACGGGATCACCGGCGTCGCGCAGTGCGGTGAAGTTCACCCCTTTGACCACCCGGCCGGCATCGACGTCCAGGCACGGGATCACGCGCACGGCAACGGCCACCCACCCAGCCTAAGCGGGCGAGCACGAGGTGCAGACACTCCGGGCAGCAGAGCAGGGCACGCCCGGGTCGGGGGTCAGTGCGCAGCGGCCAGCGCGTCGGGCAGGGTGAGCGCCCCGGTGTACAGCGCCTTGCCGATGATCGCGCCTTCCACGCCGTCGGGAGCCAGCGCGGCCAGGGCGGCCACATCGCCGGCTCCTGAGACCCCACCGGAGGCGATCACCGGAGCCTGCGTCCGGGCGCAGACGGCACGCAACAGCTCCAGGTTCGGTCCGCGAAGGGTGCCGTCCTTGGTGACATCCGTGACCACGTAGCGCGGGCAGCCGTCGGCGTCCAGGCGTTCCAGGACCTCCCAGAGGTCGCCGCCATGAGCAGTCCAGCCGCGTGCGGCGAGGATGTGTTGCCCGTCGATGATCCGCACGTCGAGCCCCACCGCGATCCGTTCGCCGTGCTCGGCGAGCGCCGCCCGACACCAAGCCGGATCCTCCAGCGCGGCGGTGCCCAGGTTCACCCGAGCGCATCCGGTGGCCAGCGCCCGCTGCAACGATGCGTCATCCCGGATCCCGCCGGAGAGCTCCACCGCGATGTCCAACCTGCCCACGACCTCGGCCAGCAGGTCCGCGTTGGAGCCCCGGCCGAACGCCGCATCCAAGTCGACCAGGTGGATCCACTCTGCCCCGTCGGCCTGCCAGGCCAGCGCAGATTCAACCGGATCGCCGTAGCAGGTCTCCGTGCCGGCCTCGCCCTGGGTGAGGCGGACGGTCCGGCCGCCGGCGACGTCCACCGCGGGCAGCAGCACGAGAGTCACCGGCCCACCCTAGACCGGTCAACCACGGTGCTAAATAGACGGCTTTCGTACCATTGGTGAGCTCACGACCGGTCCTCGTTACTGCCCAGCAGCCAGTACAGCAGGCCCACCAGCAGCGCTACGATCAGCAGGACCAGCCAGGTCGGCGCCTGCAGCACGGCCAGCGCCGAGTAGCCCACCGAAGCCACCATGGCAACCACGGCGAGCAGGGCCACCGCCCGCACGCACCCAGCGTTGCCTGACGGCATGCCGTATCTGCCCATCGGCTACAAGGTCTCGATCCAGTTGCGCAGCAGGTGGGAACCGGCGTCGCCCGATTTCTCGGGATGGAACTGCGTGGCCCACAGCGGCCCGTTCTCCACCGCGGCGACGAACGGCTCGCCGTGCTCGGCCCAGGTCACCAGCGGGGGCGCCAGCGGACCGGAACTCTCCAGCTCCCAACGGCGGACAGCGTAGGAGTGCACGAAATAAAACCGGGTGTCTGCGTCGAGGCCGGCGAATAACCGTGAGCCCACTGGTGATGCCACGGTGTTCCACCCCATGTGCGGCAGCACGTCAGCCTTCAGCCGCTCGACGGTCCCGGGCCACTCGTCGCAACCTTCGGTCTGCACCCCGTGCTCGACGCCACGGCTGAACAACACCTGCATTCCCACACAGATCCCGAGCACCGGACGACCGCCGGCCAGCCGGCGACCGATGATCCGATCACCGCGCACCGCGCGCACCCCGGCCATGCATGCGGCGAAGGCACCGACTCCGGGCACCACCAGCCCGTCGGCGGTCAGCGCGGCGTCGGCGTCGGCGGTCACCGCCACCTGCGCCCCAGCGCGGCGCAGCGCCCGCTCGGCAGAGCGCAGGTTTCCCGACCCGTAGTCCAACACGACGACACTCGCCATCCCACCAGCTTCGCAGAGACCGAACGCTGTCGAGACGGCAGAGTGGGACGATGAACAACAGATTTGGAGCGCGCACCGAGGACCTGATGCGGCACGTGGCGGACCTCGTCACGCGCAGTTACGAGGGCGCCGAGTCGTGGCCGGATCGGCTGGCCGTGTACCACCGCGCGGTCGAGTTGCTCGATCCGGTGGTCCGGGGTGTCCTCGCCGAGGTCGACACGACATTCCTGGAAGGCACCGGCGACATCAGCCGTCACAGCGTCGAGCTGGACGACGGCGGTGTGGGCGAGCACTGGGCGCTGTCCTGGCCCCGGCAGCGGGAAGCCGTGTCCCGAGACGGTGGTCAGGTTGCGCCGGTCGAGGTGATCGCCTGGTTCCGGCGCGACTTCAACCACGCCCATTTGCGCGGCTCGACCGCGGGGGACTGGCCGCTGCAGGTGACGAGCGCTGACGACGCCACCCGGCAGACCCCGATCGTGCGGGCCATCGCCGAGGCCGAGCTGCACCAGCGGATCTTCGAAGGGCGGTGGCCGGTGGTGCCCGCCGCGGTGACCAGGTACGGCCCTCCACCCGGCTGAATCGACCTGCAAGCAGGTCTCAGACCGCCGCTGCGGCCTTGCGTGCAGCGATCAGCACCGGGTCCCAGACCGGGGAGAACGGTGGCGCGTAACCGAGGTCCAGACCGGTCATCTCCTCGACTGTCATCTCGTTCCACAGCGCGACGGCGCACACGTCCACCCGCTTGCCCGAGCCTTCCCGGCCGACCAGCTGCGCGCCGAGCAGCCGCCCGGTGCCGCGCTCGGCGATCATCTTGACGGTGACCGGCGTGGTGCCCGGGTAGTAGCCGGCTCGGGTGGTCGACTGCACCGTCACGCTCACCGGTTGGAACCCCACTGCGTGCGCCTCAGTCTCCAGCAACCCGGTCCGGCTGACCTCAAGATCGCAGACCTTGCTGACCGCCGTACCGACGATGCCGGGAAAGGTGGCGTAGCCACCACCCAGATTCGCCCCGATCACCCTGCCGTGCTTGTTGGCGTGGGTGCCCAACGCGACGTGCACCCAGCGTTGCGAGACCCGGTGCAGCACCTCGACGCAGTCCCCACCGGCCCACACCCCGTCATGGCCGGGCACTCTCATCCGCAGGTCGGTCAGCACGCCGCCGTGCTCGCCGAGCGGGAGCCCGGCCGCCCCCGCCAGCTCGGTGGCTGGGCGTACGCCCAGACCCAGTACGACGATGTCCGCGGGAAGCGTTTCGCCTTCGGTGCCCACACCCGATACCCGGCCGTCCGGACCGATGTCGAATCCGGTGACCGGGGTGTCGGTGAGCACGGTGATCCCCATCCCTTGCATCGCCTTGCGAACCAAGACGCCCATGTCCGGATCGAGGGTGGTCATCGGCTCGGCGGCTTGATCTACCAGCGTGACCGCTAAGCCGCGCCGCACCATCGCCTCGGCCATCTCGATACCGATGTAGCCGCCGCCGACCACGACCGCCTTACGCGGCCGCCCGGTCAGCCCGGCCAGCAGGGCGGCACCATCATCAAGTGTCTGAACACCATAGACACCCGGGGCGCGCACGCCGGGCAGGTTCGGGCGCACCGGCACCGCACCGCTGGCCAACACCAGGTCGTCGAAACCGATCTGATAGCTCTTACCACCGTCGAGTTCGGCGGCGGTCACCGTGCGGGTGTCCAGGTCAATCTCGGTGACTTCGGTCCCGATCCGCAAGTCGATCCCGTTGGCCCGATGCTCGTCGGGGCTGCGGGCGATCAGCGCGTCGGCGCCGGCCACGTCACCCGCCACCCAGTACGGGATGCCGCAGGCCGAGTAGGACACGTAGTGGCCGCGCTCGAAAGCCACCACCTCCAGCGCATCCCGGCCCGCACGCCGCAGCGCCTGCGAGGCGGCGCTCATCCCGGTCGCATCAGCACCGACCACGACTACCCGTCTCATGCCGGCATGCTCCCGTCATAGACCGAGATCACGTCCAAAACTGCGGTCACGAAGGCGCTGTCCCTATCCGATCCTGGATCAGCCATCGTTACCTCCCCAAGCTCGATGCTCCGCGCAACGTCCGGTCACAGCAGCCAGGCGACACCGCCGACGCCGGCCAATACGGCGCAGGATCCGAGCGCCACGGCCAGCAGCCGCGAGGTGCGCCAGATTGAGACCACACCGCCGAGTAGGAAACCAGCCAGGGCCAGCAGCCCGACACCGATCACAACACCCCTTTGGTGGAGGGCACCCCGCCCGCGCGCGGGTCGAGCTCGACCGCCGCGCGCAACGCCCGGGCCAGCGCCTTGTACTGCGCCTCGGTGACGTGGTGCGGGTCTCGGCCGTGCAGCACCCGGATGTGCACGGCTAGCTGCGCGTGGAAGGCCAGTGTCTCGAAGACGTGCCGGTTGAGCACCGTGGGATAGTTGCCGCCCAGGACGAAACCGGCCAGCGCGTCAGGCTCGCCGGTGTGCACGCAGTACGGGCGCCCGGATACGTCCACCGCCGCGTGCGCCAGGGTCTCATCCATCGGAACCCAGGCATCCCCGAAACGCCGGATACCCGACTTGTCCCCCAACGCCTCGAGCAGCGCCTGCCCGAGCACGATCGCAACGTCCTCGACGGTGTGGTGCGCGTCGATGTCGACGTCACCGGTGGCCCGCACCACGAGGTCAAAGGTCGCATGCTTACCCAGCGAGGTGAGCATGTGGTCGAAGAACGCAACACCAGTGGTCACCTCGGTGATCCCGGTGCCGTCGAGGTCGAGTTGGACGAGCACCGAGGATTCCTTGGTGACCCGCTCGATCCTGGCCGTGCGGCTCACGGTTCCTCCTGCGCTAGAACCGCCGCGCTGGCGGCCAGGAAGGCATCATTCTCCGCGGGGGTGCCCACGGTGACCCGCAGGTGACCCGAAATATCCACGTCGCGGATCAGCACATCATGTTCCAGGTAGCGGCGCCACGCGGTAGCCGCATCGGCGAACCGCCCGAACAGCACGAAGTTGGCGTCCGAGGGCACCACGTCCGCGCCCAGGTCGCGCAGCGCTGCGATCACGCGCTCCCGCTCCTGCACCAGTACCGCCACGGATTCCAAGGTGGCAGATCCGTGACGCAGCGCGGCCCGGGCGGCCGCCTGGGTCAGCGTCGCGAGGTGGTAAGGCAGCCGGACCAACAACAGCGCATCCACTACCGCGGGGGCGGCAGCGAGGTAGCCCAGCCGCCCGCCGGCGAAGGCGAACGCCTTGCTCATCGTCCGGCAGACCACCAGCCGGTCCGGGAACTGTCCGAGCAGCTCGATGGCGCTGCGCGCGTTGCTGAACTCACCGTAGGCCTCGTCGACCACCACGATGCCCGGCGCGGCCACAAGCACGGCCGCCAGGTCGGCCGACGGGATCGATTGACCGGTGGGGTTGTTGGGGCTGGTGACGAACAGCACGTCGGGCCGGTGCTCCTCGATGGCGGCCACCGCGCCCCCAGGATCCAGCGAGAAATCCGCCCGTCGCGGCGCCGGGATCCATTGCGTGCGGGTACCGGCAGAGATGATCGGGTGCATCGAGTAGGACGGGGTGAACCCCAGCGCGCTGCGGCCGGGCCCGCCGAAGGCCTGCAGCAACTGCTGGATGATCTCATTGGACCCGTTGGCGGCCCAGATGTTCGCCATGGTCAGCGCTACCCCGGTGCGCCCGGCGAGGTAACCGGCCAGGTCGGTACGCAGCGCGACGGCGTCCCGGTCGGGGTAACGGTGCAGGTCACCAGCCGTCTGTCGCACCACGGCGGTGATGTCGGCGACCAGGGCGGCTGGCGGCGGGTAGGGGTTTTCATTGGTGTTCAACCGCACCACCACGTCGAGTTGGGGTGCGCCGTATGGACTGTGCCCCCGAAGGTCGTCGCGCAGCGGCAGGTCGGCGAGTGTCACGTCGCAGCCGATCCCGCCGGCCACCACCGTCACGGTGCGGTCCCGCGGAACCGGGCGGTGATCGCTTGACCGTGCGCTGGCAGATCCTCCGCCTCGGCCAGCGCGACGACGTGGTCACCGACCTTCACCAGCGCGTCCTCGTCATACTCGATGAGCTGGACGCCGCGCAGGAAGCTCTGCACCGACAGCCCCGCGGAATGCCGGGCGCAGCCTCCGGTGGGCAGCACGTGGTTGGAACCGGCGCAGTAGTCGCCCAGCGAGACGGGTGCGTAGGCACCGACGAAGATCGCTCCGGCGTTGCGCACCCGGCGGGCGACCGCAGCCGCACCAGCAGTCTGGATCTCCAGGTGCTCGGCCGCGTAGGCGTCCACCACCAACAGCCCGGCGTCCATATCGGACACCAGGATGCAGCCTGACTGCGGCCCGGTCAGTGCAGTGCGGATCCGATTGGTGTGCTTGGTGGCCGCAACCTGCCGGTGCAGCTCGACGTCCACGGCATCGGCCAGCGCCACCGAGTCGGTGACCAGCACGCTGGCGGCCAGGGTGTCATGCTCGGCCTGGGAGACCAGGTCAGCGGCAATGTGAACGGGGTCAGCAGTGTCGTCGGCCAGGATGGCGATCTCAGTAGGGCCGGCCTCGGCGTCGATGCCGACCGTGCCGCGCAGGGCTCGCTTGGCTGCGGTGACGTAGACATTGCCGGGACCGGCGACCATGTCCACCGGGTCCAGTGCGGGGCCGTCGGTATCTGTGCCACCGTAGGCGAGTAGCGCGACGGCCTGCGCTCCCCCGGCCGCCCACACCTCATCAATCCCTAGCAGGGCGGCCGCGGCGAGCAAGGTGGGATGCGGCAGGCCACCGTGGGCGGCCTGGGGTGGCGAGCACATCACCAGCGACGTGACACCGGCGACCTGCGCAGGTACCACCGTCATCACCACAGTGGACGCTAAAACCGCCAACCCGCCGGGTGCGTAGAGCCCAACCCTTTCCACCGGCACCCACCGCTGCGTGACGGTGCCACCGGGCACCACCTGGGTGACCGTCTCGGTACGCCGCTGGTCGGCGTGCGCCTGGCGGACCCGTGAAATCGACTCTTCCAGGGCGGCGCGCACCGCCGGGTCAAGCTGCGCCAGCGCGGCGCGTAGCGCGTCGACCGGCACCCTGATTCGGGTCGGCCGCACCCTGTCGAAGCGTTCGGTGAACTCCAGCACCGCGGCCACGCCCCGGTCACGGACCGCCTCGATCAGTGGCGCGACCTGGTCGGCCACCGCGTCGACATCCACGTCGGCCCGCGGCAGCAGCCCGCGCAGCGCCGCTGGAGCAGGGAGATGACCGCGCAGGTCGGTACGGGTCAGCATGCAGTTCAGCCTAATGCGCCGCCGGCGCGGTGCCGCCGCGCATCGATCTCCCTGAAACGGATGACGCCCCCGCCGTTAGGGTTCCCGAAATGTCTGTGCGTGGGGTCGTCGTGGTTGCTGTGCTGGGGATGCTTGCGCTGGCCATCCCGCTCTCGGCGAGCGCCGCACCGCCAGCCCCCTCCGAACCGGTGTCGGCGTACCGCGTGCAGGGGCTGGGCGACTCAGCCGCACGGACCGCAGTGCTGCACCAGGGCGTGGACGTGCTCGGTGGCGGGCGGGACTACCTGGAGATCCGGGCCACCTCCGGGCAAGCCGATCGGTTGCGGGCCGGCGGGCTGCGGCTGCTCCCGCTCCCCGCACTACCGGCGGTGCCAGGTCTGGTGGCACC
>JALZCO010000483.1 GCA_030863015.1 Actinomycetota bacterium | reverse complement strand
GCCATGAGCCTTGCCCCACTGGCATACACGCTCTTTCATCGGATATTGCGGCACGATCCCACTGACCCCGCCTGGACTGGCCGGGACCGGTTCGTGCTGTCTGCAGGGCACTCCAGCCTCACCCTGTACCTGCAGCTGTTCCTGTGCGGCTACGGGCTGGAACTGGAAGATATCGAGCAGCTGCGCACCTGGGGTTCCAAAACCCCCGGGCACCCCGAATACCGGCACACCGTTGGCGTGGAGATCACCACTGGACCGCTCGGTCAGGGCCTGGGCGCTGCGGTCGGGATGGCCATGGCGGCTCGCCGGGAGCGCGGCCTGTTCGATCCCAACACCCCGCCCGGCGAGAGCCCCTTCGACCACTACATCTACGTCATTGCCTCCGACGGCGACATTCAGGAGGGCGTGACCTCCGAGGCTTCCTCGTTGGCCGGCACCCAAGAGCTCGGCAACCTGGTGGTGTTCTACGACGCCAACGAGATCTCCATCGAGGACGACACCGCGATCGCGCTGTCGGAAGACACCGCCGCGCGCTATGAGGCCTACGGCTGGCACGTGCAGACCGTTGACGGTGGCGAGGACGTCGTCGGCATCCTGGATGCGATCAAGGAGGCCAAGGCCGAGACCGGCCGCCCGTCGATGATCGTGCTGCACACCGTGATCGCCTATCCGGCGCCGAACGCGATGAACACCGGAGCTGCGCACGGTTCCGCGCTGGGCGAGGACGAGGTGGCCGCGGTGAAAGAAGTCCTGGGCTTCGACCCGCAGAGCTCTTTCGTCGTGGAGCCTGAAGTGCTTGAGCACGCTCGGCAGGTGGTGGCCCGCGGTCAGGCTGCGCATGCGCAGTGGCAACGTTCCTTCGACTCCTGGCGGCAGGCCAACCCATCCGGCGCTGCGCTGTTCGATCGCCTCATCCGTCGGGATCTACCCGCCGGCTGGTCGGAGAAGTTGCCCACCTGGGAGCCGGACGCCAAGGGCGTGGCTACCCGCAAGGCATCCGGGGAGGTGATCTCCGCGATCGGCGAGGTGCTGCCGGAACTGTGGGGTGGTTCTGCGGACCTTGGTGAGAGCAACAACACCACGATCAAGGGTGCGGACTCGTTCGGCCCCGAGAAGATCTCCACGAAGATGTGGACCGCGCAGCCCTACGGCCGCACGGTGCACTTTGGGGTGCGTGAGCATGCCATGGGCGCAATCCTCAACGGGATCGCGCTGCACGGTCCCACCCGACCCTACGGCGGCACTTTCTTGGTCTTTAGCGATTACATGCGCCCGGCGGTGCGGCTGGCCGCGTTGATGGAGGCGCCGACGATCTATATCTGGACACACGACTCCATCGGGCTCGGCGAGGATGGGCCGACGCACCAGCCCGTCGAGCATCTGGCCGCACTGCGGGCCATCCCGGGGCTCGACGTGGTGCGGCCCGCGGATGCTAACGAGACCGCGGCCGCATGGAGGGTGGTGCTGGAGAAGGGCGCGCGGCCTACCGGGCTGGCCCTGACCCGGCAGAGCGTGCCTGTCCTGGAGGGCACCGACACTGCGGGTGTCGCGCGTGGCGGCTACGTGCTCTCCGACACCGCACCCGACGTCGGCGGCGGGTTGCCCGACGTGCTGCTGATCGCCACCGGCTCCGAAGTGCAGTTCGCCGTCGCCGCCCAGCAGACACTGATCGCCGAGGGAATCACATCCCGGGTGGTGTCGATGCCATGCGTGGAGTGGTTCGACGCTCAGGGTGAGGCCTACTGCGACCAGATACTCCCTCCCTCGGTGAAGGCACGGGTGGCCGTCGAGGCCGGCATCGCGATGCCGTGGCACCGTTTCGTCGGCGATTACGGTGAGGTGGTCTCGCTGGAGCATTTCGGTGCCTCCGCCGACTGGCAGACCCTGTACCGCGAGTTCGGCTTCACCGGCGAGGCAGTCGTCGATGCGGCTCACCGCACGCTCGGTCGCATCCCGGACTGACACTTCTGGTGATCGTGAGGATCCCTTGTGAACAGCACTGATAACTTATTGGCTTTGTCCGAGGCAGGCGTGTCGATCTGGTTGGATGACCTGTCTCGGCAGCGGGTCAACTCGGGAAATCTGGCCCAGTTGATCCGGGAGCTGCACGTGGTCGGGGTGACCAGCAATCCGACGATCTTCGCCAGTGCGGTGACCCACGCCGACGACTACGCCGACCAGGTACGCGCGTTGGCTGCCCGCGGCGCCTCGGTCGACGAGGCTGTGCGTGAGATCACCGTCACCGACGTGCAACTGGCCTGCGACGTGTTCAGCGGGACCTGGGAGACCACCGGTCGGGTGGATGGCCGGGTGTCGCTGGAAGTCAGCCCTCAGCTGGCACACGACACCGATGCCACCCTCGCCCAGGCGGTAGAACTGTGGAAGGTGGTCGACCGGCCCAATCTCATGATCAAAATTCCGGCGACGGCGGAAGGTTTGGCCGCCATCACCGGCACCCTGGCCGAGGGCATCAGCGTCAATGTGACGTTGGTGTTCTCGGTACAGCGCTACCGCGAGGTGATGGGCGCCTTCTTCGCCGGCCTGGAGCGGGCCATGGCCAACGGCCACGACCTGAGGACGATCGCATCGGTTGCCTCGTTCTTCGTCTCCCGGGTGGATACCGAGATGGACAAGCGCCTGGAGGCCATCGGCACCGAGCGGGCCCTGGCGCTGCGCGGGCAGGCCGCGGTGGCCAACGCCCGGCTCGCCTACGCGGCCTACCAGCAGGAGTTCGGGACGCAGCGCTGGGCTCTCCTAAAGGAGGCTGGGGCGCGGCCGCAGCGGCCGCTGTGGGCGTCGACCGGGGTGAAGAACCCGAACTATCCGGACACCAAGTACGTCACCGAACTGATCGCACCAGGCGTCGTGAACACGATGCCGGAGAAAACCCTGCTCGCCCTCGCCGATCATGGTGAGGTGCCGGGTGACACGGTGTCCGGTACCGCCGCGCAGGCCCAGCGCACTTTCGATGAGCTTGCCGAGGTCGGGATCGATCTCGACGACGTGTTCGTCGTGCTCGAGCGCGAGGGTGTGGAGAAATTCGACGCATCCTGGGTCGAGCTGAGCGAGACGGTGGCCGCACAGCTGACCAAGGTTGCACGGCAGCCGGGGACCTGACCACCGATGTCGCAACTCGCGGTCGACGTCCGCTCTGCCGCCCTGGCGGCGCAAGCGCAGTCCTGCGTCGACAAGCTCGTCGAGCAACAGGTGGCCTCAGCGCTTGCCGACCAAGATCCGACGCTGTGGGGGCCGCAGGCTGAAGCGGAAGCAGCCCGGCGGCTCGCCTGGGTGACGCTGCCCAAGACTTCCCGGCCACTACTGGCGACCATCCAGGCGCTGCGGGCCGACCTGCACGCCGACGGCATCGATCGTGTGGTGCTGGCC
>JALZCO010000476.1 GCA_030863015.1 Actinomycetota bacterium | reverse complement strand
CCGAGGTCACCCAGCGAACACCACTGCTGACCACGGTGTGGGCCTGCGGACCGGTGGTCGCCGCCGCCGTGCACGCCGGCTGGATCGCGGGGACGCTGTTCGGGGCTGCGGTGTCGATCGCCGATATTTGGGTGCGCGGATTCTTCAGCACCGACCTCGCCCGCGACACGATCCTGCTGGTCGGCACGGGTTTCGTACTCGGGTTGGTTGCGACGGCAGCCCGCCGGGCGACCGACCAGCTGCGCAGCGCGGCCCGCGCCGAGGCGGCCATCGCCGAACGGGAGCGGTTGGCCCGCTCCATCCACGACAGCGTGGTGCAGGTGCTGGCCCGGGTACGGGCGCAGGGTGGCCACCTCGACGGGGAAGCCGGTGCACTGGCCCGGTTAGCCGGGGAGCAGGAGATCGCGCTGCGTTCCCTGTTCCACGCCGCGCCATCCGATGTCACCGGCGAGCAGGATCTGGCAGCCGCGTTGCAACAACTGGCCAGCTCGCGGGTCGAGGTCTCGGTGCCCGCGACCGCCGTGCCGCTGCCGGCCAGTGACGTTGAGGAGCTGGTCGCCGTCGCTCGTGAGGCGCTGGCCAACACCGCCCGGCACGGCGGTCCGGAGGCGAGGTCGTGGGTGCTGGTGGAGGATCTCGGCGAGGAAGTGGTGGTCACCGTTCGCGACGACGGCCCCGGTATCGAGGACGGTCAGTTCGCTGACGCCGAGGCGGCCGGCCGGATGGGAGTGTCGCGCTCAATCCGCGGCCGGGTGGCCGATCTGGGCGGCACCCTGACCTTGGAGACCGCTCCCGGTCAGGGCACCGAATGGGAGGTCCGGCTACCCCGCCTCCGGTTCGGCGTGCTGCAGTGAGGATCCGGGTCATGGTGGTTGACGACCATCCGATGTGGCGGACCGGCGTGGCCCGAGACCTCGGCGAGCGGGGCTTTGACGTGGTTGCTACCGCGGCGGACGGTGCGGCTGCGCTGCGTATTGTCCCGGCCGCCAGTCCGGACGTCGTCTTGATGGATCTGCACTTCGTCACCGGCGGACCGTCGGGCGCTGAGACCACCCGGCGCATCATCGACACCTGGCCCGGCATCCGGGTGCTGGTGCTGTCGGCCTCCGGCGAGCAGGCCGATGTCCTGGCCGCGGTGCAGGCAGGTGCCTGCGGGTACTTGATGAAGTCCGCGTCGGTGGAGGAGTTGGTCGAGGCCGTGCGCCGGACCGCCGAGGGCGACGTGGTGTTCAGTGCCGGTCTCGCCGGCTTGGTGCTCGGCGAGTACCGCCGGATGGCGCTGGACCCTCGAACGGACTTGCCGCGGCTCACCGAGCGTGAGACCGAGGTGCTGCGGCAGGTGGCCAAGGGGCGCACCGCACGCCAGATCGCCGCCCAACTGGCAATCAGTCACCGCACTGTGGAGAACCACGTGCAGTCCACCTTGGGCAAACTGCAGTTGCGCAACCGGGTTGAGCTTGCCCGCTATGCGATCGAGCATGGCCTCGCCGACCAGTAGGCCGCTCTTCAAGTACCCTCCAACCCCCGTATTGATCATCTCAGACCGATACCAACCCGGCGCTAGCCGCTCGGCGAAGCTGGCATCGCGCGGCGCAAACGTTGGCAGCCGTTACTGGCGGTCCCAACGGGGGTTGGCGGTCCTTGGAGAGCGACCAACCAGGGGCGGACTGGGACCGCTCATGGTGCACTGTCCGTTTCCACTCAGTTTGACCTTACCGCTCGACGACTTAACGCAAACGCAGTAGCTTGAAGCGCTTTACGCGATGGCCCATAAGCTGATTAGCTGCTTGCCGATGGGGTGTCCAATAGTCGCGCGCGTTCGGGTGCAGATTTGCCTGGCCGCGGGTACGTCGGCGTCCGATGGCGGGGTGGCTTAGGTGGCGACTCAATCAGATGGCACGAACGATAGCGCTGAGCTGGTGAAACCCGATCCCACCGCTCGACGTGGATATCACGGGGATCGAGAGTATAACATGCCCGCCCCGCTCTTACTAGAAACTCATTTTCAGGGCGATACCCTGGTAGTGCGACCGGTGGGAGATCTGACTCCTGAGTCTCATGCGCGGCTGCGGGATGGCCTGATCAAGTACGCGGCTGAGGAACCGCCAGAGATTGTGGTGGACCTGGCCAATATGCGAGTGGCGATCGCATCGCTGCTGACGGTTTTCCCCACCGTGCGCAACCGAATCAACGACTGGCCCGGGGTGCCGATGGTGCTGGCAGGAGCGCGCCAACCGCTACGCACCCTGCTCGACACCAGCGCCGTACCGCGGCTGGTCCCGACTTATCCCAGCGTCGGGGCAGCGCTCCAGGCCCTGCAGGCAGCACCCCGCCGTCGGCGGCGGCAGGTGAAACTGCCCTGCGACCCGACCAGTGCGCAGGTGGCCCGGCGACTGGTCAAAGAGACCTCTCACGAGTGGAAGGTGCCTGGAACGGTCGTCGATGCCGCGGTGGTGGTGGCCTCGGAGCTGACTGACAACATGGTCTATCACGCACGCTCGGACGGCTGGCTGCGCCTGGAGCTGCGCGGCAACATGTTGACCGTCGCGGTGGCCGACGCAGACTCGCGGCGACCACAGCTGCGCGTGCCTGGTCAACGCGCCGCCGGTGGCCGCGGCCTGGTACTCGTCGACAAGTTGAGCCGGACATGGGGCACCGCGCCGCAGCCTTCCGGCGGCAAGGTGGTGTGGGCGCTGTTGACCGTCCCACCCGGCAGGCGCCCGGCTCGGTAGGCGGCCAGTAGGCCTCAAGCCAGTAGGTGCATGGGGCGGTGTCAGGGTTGCCTGACAAGGGGTTCTCCCGTGGTGTCAGGAGTCGTATCGTCCATGGTGGAGCCTGTCTCCGGCCCATATGGGCCGTATATAGGG
>JALZCO010000451.1 GCA_030863015.1 Actinomycetota bacterium | reverse complement strand
GTGCCGCACATCGGGATAAGTTCGGAGCACCAGCCTGATGTGTTGTGGTTCCTGAGTCCTTGAGAACCACTGACTGGGTATGCGGCACTCCTGGGGCCAGGTCGCCTGGCCCCAGCGGCCCACTTGCGAGAAATCTGATGATCTTGCGGGACATCTGATGATGCAGATGATCAGACGACAAGGGAGGAGGAGGTAGCCATGGCGCTTCCGGTGCTGCGTCGCAATCACGCGGTGGAGCAGCACGATCAGTCGGCTCGGGAGTGGACCCCGACGGCGGGTCGCTGGTCACCATGGGCTGAGTTCACCGAGCTGCACGATCGGATGGAGCGGTTGTTGTCCGAGGCGTTTGGTGACGCGGACCGGCCTGGTGTGTGGCGGCCCGCGGTGGATGTGGAGGAGACCTCCGAGGCCTACCTGGTCGAGCTGGAGCTGCCCGGGGTGAAGCGTAAGGACATCTCGGTGGAGTTCGATGGCGGAGAGCTGGCCGTCACCGGTGAGGTCAAGGAGCGGCAACGGGTCGGGTTGCTGCGAGCCCGAAGCCGGCCGGTGGGCCGGTTTGACTACCGGGTCAGCTTGCCCGCCGACGTGGAGGAGGACCAGATCACGGCATCATTGTCAGACGGCGTGCTGACGGTGCGGGTACCCAAGAACGAGAGGTCCCGCCCGCGCAGAATTCCCATCAGCAGCTGACACAGCGGGCGCCGGCCGGCAACCGCGACGGGTGCAATGTCACGACGCGTGCATGGAGGCGGGGGACGCCGGGCCACCCGACGTTCCCCGGCCGGCCCGTCCGGGCATGCCAATCCGCGCGGCGCCCTGGTGACCTCTACGCCGAAATCGGGATGCGCAGCCGCACGACGGTTCCGCGGCCTGGTGAGCTGTCTGCGGTGAGCTGGCCTCCTAGCAGTTCGGCGCGCTGTTGCATGCCTGGCAGCCCATAGCCCACCGGGCCGGCCCGCTCGACGGTGGTGGCCGGGTCGAAGCCGGTGCCGTCGTCGGAGATCTCAAGCAACACCGCGCCGGCGGTCACCGAGAGCCGGAGGTGAACGCGCCCAGCGTGGGCGTGCTTCATGATGTTCTGCAGTGCCTCTTGGGCGATCCGGTAGACCGCTGTCTCGACGTGTTCGGGCAGGCTGGTCGATACGGTATCCACCTGGACGTCGGGCAGCGGGGTCGACCGGACAAGGCTTTCCAGGCTGGCTGCCAATCCAAGGTCGTCGAGCACGGGCGGTCGTAGTCCGGCGATGGCCTGGCGGGTCTCATCCAGCGCTCCCGCGGCGAGTTCCTGGGCGCGGGCGATCTGATCGGCGGCACCGGCCGGGTCCGCGGCAACTGCGTCCGCCGCTGCCGAGAGGTGAAACGACAAGCTGACGATGCGCTGGCTGATTCCATCGTGGATCTCACCGGCAAGTCGCCGCCGCTCGGTCTCCTGGAGCAGCACGATCTGCTCGGCGAACCGCTCCATCGCCTCCTCTCGCTCGGCGAGCTTTCTGTGCAAGCTCGCGTTCTCGATGGCCCCGGCCATCAGACCCGCCACGGTCCCCAGCAGCTCGACGTCGGCCTTGGTGAACTCGCGACGGTCGTGGGTATGCACGTTGAGCACACCCACGAGATCGCCGGGCCGGGTGATCATCGGTACCGAGGCCATCGACGTGAAGTCTTCTCCGCGCAGCTCGGGAATGTAGAGATAGCGCGGATCGGCGCGTTTGTTGTCAGTGATCACCGCCGGCGCGCAGTGCGCGGCGACCCACCCGGTCACCCCGTCACCGACCGGCACCTCGATCCGTCCGGCGAACTGGTCGAAGGGAGGTGTGGCACCGCGTAGCTGTAGCCGCCCGCGCGGTTTGTCCAGCAGGTGTACGAAGCAGACGTCAGTGGAGGTGGTTGCGGTGATCAGATCGGCCACTCGTTGGACGACCACGTCCAGGTCGAGACCTGCCGACAGAATTCCGATCACGCGGTGCAGCAGCTGGGCATCAGAATCGGCATCCGCGAGACCCAACCGCGACTGGATCACTGGAACATCCCCTCCCGCAGCGCCGCGGCGACAGCACCGGAGCGGTCCGGGACATCCAGCTTGCGGTAGATGCCGCGGGCGTGGGTCTTGACGGTCTCCTCGCTGACGGTGAGCCTTCCGGCGATGGCGCGGTTGGACAACCCGGCCACCATAAGTGCGAGCACCTCGCTCTCGCGCTGGGTCAGTCCGAGATGGGCCCCCGGCCAGAACTCCCCACCGCGCAGATGTGCCACCGACATCGCAACCTTCGCTGCCAGGCTGGGATCGATAAGAATCTCGCCCTGGTGAATGCGCCGCAGATGATCGACCAGCTCGGCCCCCCGCACCCGCTTGAGCAGGAAGCCCGCGGCACCGAGCCGGAGCGCCTGGTAGAGGTACTGCTCGTCGTCGTAGACGGTCAGAAACACCACCTTGCAACCAGGTTGCCGTTGACGAATCTCCGCGCACAGGTCCATCCCGCTGGAGCCTCGTAGCCGGACATCGAGCAAAGTGATGTCAGGCTCGTGCTCGATGATGATCTTCATCGCGAGTTCCGGCTCGGTGGCCTCACCGACGATCTTGACCTGGTCGGAGTATGCAGCCAGCATCGCGCGCAGTCCATTGAGCACCATCTGGTGGTCATCCACGACGACGACGCGTAGCGGCCCTTCGGTCCGCCTGCTCATGGACGTAGCCTACGCATCGCGGCGGCTCAACACGTCCAGCAGCGGATCGGTGAGCAGGGTCGTGCCGATCGCCGCGATTCACGAACCCGGTCGGCGAGCACGTACCTGACCACCTGAGCCCGCGGCAGCTCGTGCGTGATGAGTCGCGAGCAGCCAGCTAGCCGGGCACCATTTCAGGGCGGTCCGGGTCCGGCCGACGGCTCAGCATCCACGCCGCAGCAGTCGGCAGGGTCACTACGGTAATGATGGCTGCTGTGATCAATGCCGAGGCGGTCGCCGGCCTGATCTGCTCGGCGGCGCTCGCAACTTGCACCACCGCGACGACGAAGGTCAGCTTGGTGGACAGCAGTAGCCCCGACGCGAGGACCTCGGCCTTGGTGAGCATCCGCCCGAACAGCAGCGTGGGTAGCGCGCGCGTTGCGATCATCGCGACCAGCAGGACCGGCACCAAAACAAGGTCCGCGGCGCTATTCGCTAGCGCTGCAAGGTCGAATTTCACGCCTGCGGTCACGAAGAAGATCGGTACCAGTAGGCCGAATCCGATGACCTCGACCTTCATCCGGGTGGCCCCAGTGCCCTGCCCACGGTCGCTGATCGCCGATACGGCAACCCCGGCAACGAAGGAGCCCAGGATGGCCTCCAGGCCGACGACCTGGCCGAGCGCGGCGAATCCGACCATCACCATCACCGCCAGCCGCACGCCTAGCTGGGTGGCGCCACCGACCCGCTGAGCCAGCGCCCGGCGCAGCGCGTCGGCAGCGCTGAGCCTCAGCAACGCCAGCGCGAGCACGATCCCGGCTGCACAGAAGACTGCTAGGCCGATCAACGTGCTGCCGATCGACGCACCGTCAGCCGGCGCGATCACCGAGATCAGCGCAACCGAGGTGAAGTCGCCGAGTAACGCGCCGAGCAGGGTCAGCTGCCCCAACGGGGTATCCAGTACACCGGCATCCTTGAGCACGACAACCACGATGCCCAGCGACGTGGTCAGCAGCGTGGCGACGATGATGCCGACGTTGACGATCAGTCCGGCCGCATACAGTGCCGATGACAAGCCGATGGCGAGCGCCACCGAGAGCCCGAACGCCCACAGCCCGGTGGCCAGCGCGGGGCCGCGCAACATGTCGATCCGGACCTCGAGCCCTGCGACGAACAGCAGGTAGGCGAGGCCAAGTGAGGCGAGCAGCTCCACGCCGCCGTCGACCTGCAGCCAGCCTAGACCCGAGCCACCGACCGCGATCCCGATCAAAATCATGGCCACCGGGTCTGGTACTGGCACCCGGAGCACGTCCACGAGCAGTGGTGCCACGACCGCGACGAGGACAAGCCCGAACAGGTTCAGGTAGTCGATCGGCATGGTTTGAACTCGTTAAACCTGCAGCATGTAAATGCAGAAGCGAAGGTCCAGGTGCGTGAACTCCCGGTGGCGCGTGAAGCCGCAGCCCTCGTAGAGCGCCCGTGCAGCCACCATCATCTCCGCGGTGTGCAGGCCCACCGCTGGTGCGTGATCCGCCCGAGCCATGGCCAAGCAGTCCTCGGTGAGGGCGCGAGCGACACCGCGGCCGCGCAGCGCTGGATCGACCGCGAGCACCCGGATAACCGCCCACTCCGGTGGCACCCGCTGGTAGTCCTTGGGGCCGGGCGGGAGGTAAGTGACCGTACCGGCCAGCTGGCCGCCAAGGTGCCCGACCCGCAACCGTCCCGGAGCGCCGGGCTCGATGACCTTGGCGATGTTGCCGGTCATCCGAATCCAGTTTGCCGGGGTCAGCCACGGTTCGAATTCCGCATACGCCGCGCTGACGAGCCGCTGCACGGCCGGCAGGTCGGCCGCAACGGCTGACCGCACCTTGATGACCTGCCGCGATGTTTGGTCAGCGGTCACGCGGGTACCTCCTCGTGCTGGCCGTTCTGCGAGCTGGGGGCCGGGTACACTCAGTTGATTGTCCACCCGAGGTTGGTCATGGTGCTTCCGAAACCCGAGGAATCCGCCGGCGAGGCCGTTGTCGTCGTTCACGACGCTGAGAATCCCGAAAGTGGTCGCGTTGTCGTCGTTGTCGACAGCGCGGAGCCTGAAAGTGGTCGCGAGCGGGTGATGCGCGCGGCGTATGACCTCTTCAGCCGCCAGGGCACCCGCACTGTCGGGGTGGACGCAGTGATCGGTGAAGCGGGCGTCGCGAAGATGACGCTGTACCGCAACTTTGCGTCTAAGGACGAGCTCATCCTTGCCTTCCTTGAGCGTCGCGAGGCTCTCTGGACACACGGCTGGGTGCGGGCGGAATCGCAGCGGCGGGGCGACACACCAGCTCGACGCCTGCTGGCCATCTTCGAAATCTTCGGTGAGTGGTTCGCACAGCCCGATTTCGAGGGTTGCTCCTTCATCACCACGCTGCTCGAGGTGACCGCCCGGGACAGTCCGGTCCGGAATGCAAGTGTCATGCACCTGGCGAACATCCGCGGTTACCTGTGTGAGCTCGCGGCCGAAGCTGGCGTGAAGGACTCTGATTCGTTCGCCCGCCAGTGGCATATCTTGATGAAGGGCTCGATCGTCGCCGCAGCCGAAGGTGACGTTCACGCGGCCTCGCGAGCCCGGGAACTCGGAATGCTCCTGCTCGATCATCACGGAATAGCTCCGTAGTGACGGGCGGGGTATCCGGACCGCCAGGAGGCGAGGCCATGGACGCACGGGAGCCCCGGACCGTGCTCAAAGACCTTCGCGCCGGTCAGATGGTGGTCTGTGATGGTGCAATGGGCACGATGCTGCATGCGGCCGGAGTATCGCTAGACCGTTCGCTGCCGGAACTCAACCTCTCACGTCCGACGCTGGTTCGTGATCTGCATGCGGCATATGTCAGCGCGGGCGCCCGGATCCTGCAGACCAACACCTTCGGTGCCAACCGGCTCCGGTTGGCCGGGGCGGGTCTGGAGGACAGCGTCTCGGAGATCAACGTCGCTGGCGCCCGGCTGGCCCGGGAGGCAGCTCAGCAGTCGGAACACCCAGTGGTGGTCGCTGGGTCGGTCGGACCGGCGGTCAGCGCCCCCGCGGTGCGCCGAGTACCGGTGAGCGCGCGGGAGCAGACGCTGCGAGAGCAGGTCGTGGCGCTGTGCGACTGGGTCGACCTGATCATCCTTGAGACCTTCGGCGATCTGGAGTCCCTGATCCAGGCGGTCGAGGTCACCACGTCCTACAGCGACCTGCCGGTAGTGGCCCAGCTGACGTTCGGCGACGACGGCCGAACGTTACGTGGTGAGGATCCTGCGCAGGCTGCCACGGTACTTTCCAGCCTGCGGGTGACCGCGTTGGGTGCCAACTGCACGGTCGGTCCCGCGGTGCTGGTGGATGTGGTCGGTGAGCTGGCTCGTGCCACCGACCTGCCGGTGTCCGTGCAACCCAATGCGGGTGTGCCCTACCGGCTTGGTAAGCAGATCCGTTACGCCCGTAACGCGACGTATTTTGCCGAGGCCGCGCCACGGTTCGTGGCCGCGGGCGCCACCCTGCTGGGTGGCTGCTGCGGGACGACACCCGCCCACGTGCGGGCGGTCTCCCACGCGGTCGCTGCGTTGCCCCCGGCTCAACGCGTTCCCCAGCGCTCACCGTCGACCGGCTCGACCATCGTGCGCGGCGTGCCAGCGAGGCCCGAGGCGCCCTGCTCCGGTTGGCCGTGGAAGGACGAGCTGACGGTGGCTGTCGGGTTGCAGGCTCCGCACGGCCCGCAGGTACCGGAGTTCATCGAGCGGACGACCATGCTGCGCGCAGCCGGCGCGGGGGTGCTGGCCATCATCGAGCCGGCACCGCCTGCGGCTCGGATCAGCCCGGTTGGCGCCGCCGTGGTGGTCAGCGAGCGGGTGGGCAGCGAGGTGCTGTTGCCGGTGGAGGCCGCCGACCGCAACCTTGCCGCCCTGCAAGCCGACCTGCTCGGCGCGCACGCGTTGGGCCTGCGGGTCGTCGTGTGCCGAACCGGCAGCCCGCGGGTGGCCGGCGACTACCCCAGCGCCGGCGGTGGTTCACCTTGGGACGTCGACTCGGTGGGGCTCGTCGCCATGCTCGGTGCGCTCAACGAGGGCATCGACTGGCGAGGCGTTGCCACCGCCGTGCGCACCCGGTTCGTGATCGGTGCCACGTTGCACACCGCAGCCAGCGATCTCGCCCGCGAGCTGGACAAGGCGGAGGCCAAGCTCCGCGCCGGGGCGCATTTCCTGGTCACCGATGTGGTCTATGACGTCGAAGAGGCGACCCGCGTGCTTGATGCGCTGCGGGCGCGCGGGGTGGCGCTGCCGGTGCTTGCGACGCTCGCGCCGTTCGAAGACATCCGAACCCTGCAACGGCTGTCCCACGAGGTTGCCGAAGTATCGATCCCACTGTCCGCACTGGCCGCCGCCCGGCGCAACCGGGATCATCCCGAACAGACCGTCGAGCTCTCGGTGCGCGTGGTGGAGAAGCTGCGACACCTGATCGCCGGTGTCGTCGTGCACGTGCCCAGCGGGATGGACGAGCCGGCGGGACAGCTGGTGAAAGCTCTCGCGCAGCTGCGATCGGACCCATGACCAGGCCGGGGACGCACGAGCCCACACCAGCCTGGGGCGGCAACACCGCGCTGAGCGGGCTGTCCCGACAGAATTTGATCTACCGGCAGACGATGGCGGTCTGTGACGAGCTGGCGGACGCGGCGCTGGGAGGGGCCGACCCGGTACGGCTCACCGAGGTATTCGCCCGGCTGGTCGGCAAGCGGATCGTGTTGCTCGACAGTGCCTTCCGGCTGCGGGCCCAGGCCGGCCGCTGCGACCCATCCCGAGGGCTGCGGTGGAACCGCACGGATCCCAGCGTCGACCGGTTGCTGCGCGCGCTAGAGGCTTCACGACGGCCACTGCGGATCCCGGCGATTCCCGGATCGCTGCTTGACGAGGCCTGTTTGGTGGCCCCCATTGTGGTCCGTGAAACCAGTCTGGGTTACCTGCTCGTCCTCGACGAGCAGCCCATGGTCGACGGCTTAGAGGTGCAGCCCGACGACGCCGAGTTCCTCACTGTCACCTATGCGGCCACGCTTTTCGCGTTGACTTTGGCGCATGAGCAGACCAGTGCAGAGCTGGATCTGCGGTATCGCGGCAGCGTGGTCGACGCCCTGGTCTCGGGTCATTTTTTGGACGCCCAGGATGCCCAGCGCAAGGCCCGGTCGCTGGGGCTGCGTGATGGGGTGCCACTGCGCATCGCGATGCTGCGCCCGGCACCGTCGGACGCGGCGGCGGGGATGCAGCGGATCGCGGCGATGTTGCCGGCGGCTGCCGCCGCCGTGCGCGACGGTGCGCTGGTCGTGATCGTCCCGGGTGATCCGAGCACCGAGGCTCTCTCGGGGTTGTGCGGGTTGGAGCGCGGGGCCACCTGTGGGGTGAGTGAGCAGATGGACTCCCCGGAGCTTGCACCCCGTGCGGTGCGCCAGGCTGAGCGGGCGATCGACCTGGCGCTTCGGCTGGGCCGAACCGGCCAACCGGTCCGCTACGAGGAGCTGGGCATCTACCGGTTGCTGTGCACCATCGGCGATATGCAGCAGTTGATGGGGTTCGCTCGTGACGTGCTCGGATCTTTGCTGGACTATGACGCCGAACACCGCACCGACTTGGTGCACACCCTGTCGGTGTACCTGCACCACCACGGCAGTCACAAGCGGTCCGCCCGGACGTTGCACTTGCACGCCAACACCGTCGCCTACCGCGCTGCGCGTATCGAGGCGATCACCGGGCTTGACCTGAGTGATCCCGATGACCGGCTGGTTGCCCAGGTGGCTATCAAGATAATCGAGTCACAAGGTTCAGCGAAAACCGGTAACCAGGGTTGAGGAAGCAACGGCCCGCACGACTTCCAAGTCAAAGGGAATGCTGCGATGGTTGCTCGGCTGGGCCGCGTAGGCGCCGGTAACGAAGCAGCAGTTCGTCGTCAGCCGCCACTGCACCTACCAGCTCCATCCGCCGAGGACAGTCTCGGCCGGTACCCGACGTGATGCGGCCCGCGCCACCTCCAGTGATGAGTGGGGCGACCGTGAGACACAATTCATCGACGGCGTCCGCCTCGTGGAAATTGCCGAGCAGTGTTGGGCCTCCCTCGCAGAGCACCCGGTGCAATCCGCGGCGATCCAGCTCAGCGATGATCGCCTGGGGCGTGAGCCGCTCCAGCAATACGATCTCGCCACCCGCTTCGCGAACACGGTCGCGGCACTTTTCGGACGCCGACTTCAGGGTCAGAACCAACGGCGGCACAAATGTGTCGGTGAACAGCAAGCTGTCTGGGTCAAGCGCCGCCGAGCCGGAGACAACGGCGATTGGCGGATGCGTGTCGCGGCCCCGCGTCGGACGCCGCGCTCCATTGTAGTTCTCGACACGAACGGTGCCGGCACCAACAAGGATGACCTCGGCCAGTTCCCGAAGCAACTCGAAGACCCTGAGATCCGCTGCCGAACCGAGGCCGCTGGTCTTGCCATCCACCGCAACGGCTCCATCAAGGCTGGACACCATGTTCGCTCTTACGTATGGCGCAGCCAGCCCATCAGGCCAGGCATAGTGAGCGACAAGTGCCGTGTCGTCGAGCACATCCAGCGCTGCGCTGGGCGGCCACAGGCGAAGCATCTTCTCGTCTCCAATACAAAGTCGCCGCAATTTCCTGAGCATACCGTTGCTTTACGTGAGATTGTGACGGGCTACCGCTGGGGATCGCCAGCCGAGCACGGCTTCCACGACTGTTATTCCCGAACGCATGGCTGCCACGTCGTGAACACGTACTATCCTTGCTCCCTGCAAGATGCACAGGGCGATTGCAGCGAGAGTCCCCTCCGTCAATTTGCCGACAGGAAGGCCCAAAGTCTCGGCGATGAAGTCCTTGTTCGAAACTGATGCAAGCAAGGGATAGCCGAGTGTAGTTAACTCACCGAGTCGCCGTGTCAGTTCGAGCGAGTGCCAGGTGTTCTTGTTGAGGTCGTGGCCGGGATCGATGACTATATTATCACGCGACACACCTTGGCCTTCCGCGAAGCTGGCACGTTCAATGAGGAAGTCGCTTACCTCAGAAACGACGTCGGTATAGCGTGGACGAGCAAGCCATTCGCGCGGTGCAGCCTTGCTGTGCGTAATGATAAGTGTTGCTCCTGCAGCTGCGACGACCTCGGCCATGAGCGGGTCGTGAAGCCCAGATGTGTCATTGATGGCATCAGTCCCCACATCAATCGCTTGACGTGCCACCTCTGCCCGAAATGTATCGACGGAGATCACCGCGTCCGTTTTCTCTCGAATGGATCGGATCAGCGGCAGTAGCCGATCTAACTCATCCTTCTCGTCAACCTCTTGAGCCAGGGGTGAGAACGGAACCGCACCGATATCGAGCCACTCAGCCCCTTGCCTCAACGCTTGCTCTGCGGCCTCAAGGGCCTTGCCGAACTCGAACGTACGCCCTCTATCGTAGAATGAGTCACGTGTTCGATTGATGATGCCCATGATGACCACTTGCTGGGAGAAGTCGAACGTCTTGCGGCCTATGGTCCGTACCGTCTCGCCCATGTCTGGGCTGACAAACGTAGACATCTGAAGCGATCAGCGCCGCTACGGTGCTCAGCGGCGCGGGTGCCGTAGCGAACCGATCACCAGCATCAGCCCCACGACCAGCGCTATCACCGCGAGCACCCAGCGGGCGTCCACCGCGGGCAGCCAGCTGATGCCGCCGAGCAGCGCGGTGCCGGCAACGCCCAGCGCACCCAACCCGACCGCCAGAGTGAGCAGGTCCGGTCCGCGCCGTGGGACCACGGCCCCGGCCTCGCTGGCGTGGTGTGGTGCTGGCTGCGCCATCGTCGGGTCCGTTTCGCTCATGATTCACGCTCCACCTGGACGTTACCCATACCGGCGTGCACGTCCAGCACCAGTCGACCACCGCCGGGGCCGTCGGATCCGTTGTCGGTCAGGTCCACCCGGACCGGGAAGCTGCCGTTGCCGGTCATACCGAGGCAGTCGACGTTACCGACCTGCGCCCGGCAGACCACCTGCGCATCGACATTCGGCGGCAGGATGACCTCGGTCTCCCCCATCCCCACCGCAACGGCGGTGGTCACAGTCTGCCCTTGCGCCATCTGAAGCTGGGTGAGGTCCAGGCGGCCGTTGCCCATGGTGACCTCATAGCGCGGCTGCACCTGGGCGGCCGTGACAGGGTTCCAGCGGGCCTCTCCGAGCTTGAAGCCAGACACTGGAGCGGCTTGAAGTATCCAGGTGAGCAATGCCAGCGGAACGGCGACCAGGATCAGTCCCCGTCCGCTTCGCAGCAGCGAGCCCGCTATCAGGCCGAGCCCGACCACACCCAGCAGCAGCGCGGCGATCTGGGCCGCGGACAGCGCGGGCCACAAGGCCGACGCGATCCCGCCGGTCAGCAACGCGAGCCCGAGAGTGATGGGAGTCACTTTGGATCGGGGACCGCGCACCGGTGAAGGGTGCGGTGGCGGCGCCGGTGCGGGTTCTGGCAAATCCCAGGCGAATGGTGCCGCCCCCAGCGGATCCCACGCGGGAGGAGCAGGCCGGTCGGTCGTCGCGGTCGTGGCCGGTTCATCCTGCGGGTCCGGCCCATGCTTGGCGGTGCTTGCTGTCCCGGTCGTTGCCGCGCCTGCCTCCGTGCTGGCCGAGGCCGGAGTCTCTCCCAGCGCAGCCCGCGACTGGTGCAGCAAGAACAGCACTCCCACTGCCACGGCAAGCGCGAGTACTCCCGATGCGGGCCCATCGAAGACGATTCCGGTAATCGGAAACAGCAAGAGGATCAGTACCAGTATGAGCGCTGGCGACATCGAGCTGCGGCCACGTCCGAGCAGGCTTTCCGCGCCGGAAACCCGATCTCCTTCAGCTGGCAGGAGTAACCAGCCGAGCAGGTAGAGCAACAAACCCATCCCGCTGAACATGGTGGCCACAATGAACGCCACCCGAACCAGTACCGGATCGATGGCATACCGGCGCCCAATCGCCGCCGCGACTCCGCCGATCTTGCGGTCGTCGTTTCGGCGGTGCGGCCTGGTGGTCCAGAAGTCCTGCACGGTGTGCGGCACGTTGATCTCGCTCACGCCGTTGAGCCTGACCGGCGAGGACGGCAAGCACCATCGGGGGTCACCCTGATCGTCCCCGGGTTGGTGGATACCGGGGGCGACCCTGATACCCCCGATCCGCCGGACGTGTGACGATAATGAGCATGAGCACATCGGCGGAGCAGGAGGCCGGCATTACGGCGGCCCTTCAGCCGGTGCGTGAGCAGCCTGCGGTGCCGGCTCCAGCTTCGGACGGTACCGGGTCACCGTTGCGTCGGCATCGGTCCGGCCGGGTCATCGCCGGGGTGTCCAGCGGGATCGCCGAGCACCTCGGTGTGCCGGTGCTGTGGGTGCGGGTGATCTTCGCGGTGCCTG
>JALZCO010000450.1 GCA_030863015.1 Actinomycetota bacterium | reverse complement strand
TGCGAGCGCCGCTCGCACGACGGCGGGATCGGTGGTAGGCCAGAACGGCGGTAGCGAGGCGCGCAGGAAACTGCCGTAACGGGCGGTGGCCAGCCGGGGGTCCAGGATCGCGACCACGCCGCGGTCCTCGGTTGAGCGCAACAGCCGGCCGGTGCCTTGCGCCAGCAGTAGCGCGGCGTGCGTCGCGGCCACCGCGAGGAACCCGTTGCCACCGCGAGCGGCCGCTGCCCGCTGTCGCGCCGAGCTCAGCGGGTCGTCAGGTCGGGGAAACGGGATGCGATCGACGACGACCAAGGACAGTGACCGGCCGGGCACGTCGACGCCCTGCCACAGCGACAGCGTGCCGAACAGGCAGGTCGGCTCGTCCTGAGCGAACTGGGTCACCAGCAAGCCGGTCGCGTCGTCGCCCTGACACAGGATCGGTAAGTCCAGCCGGGACCGCAGCGCCTCAGCGGCCTGCTTGGCGGCCCGCATCGAGGAGAACAAGCCCAGCGTGCGGCCGCCCGCCGCGGTGACCAGTGCGTGAAGTTCGTCCAAGTATGCCGGAGCCAGCCCGTCACGGCCGGGTACCGGCAGGTGCGCGGCGGTGTAGAGGATCCCGGCGCGGTGGTGCACAAACGGGGAACCTGCATCGAGGGCAGTCCAGGCCACACCCTCGTCGGCGTCAGCGGGTGGCGGTCGCTCAGTAGCCATTGCGGGAGATGCTCCGGCCGGTGCTGTAGAGGCCGCTGCGGAAGGCCGCTGCAGAGGCAGGCCCCACTGCGCGGCAAGCGCATCGAACGTCCCGCCCAAGGTGAGGGTGGCCGAGGTGAGGATCACCGTGCGCTCGGCGAACAGTCGCTGCCGCAGCAATCCGGCGACGGACAGCGGGGCCACTCTGAGCACCCGCCCGCGCACGGTCTCCTCAGCCAGCCACACCACGTCGCGCCGGTCCACTTCCGGGTTAGCAGACGCGGTGTCCGGGAAGGCGACGAGCACCCGGGCCGCCGCTGAGTGCACCTGTTCCAGCGCGGCCTGAGCCAGCCGACGCTGGGCGGCCGCGTTGGGCTCCTCACGGCGTTCGCTGCTGCCCAGTGCGGTGATGCACCGGTGAGCGACGTCGCGCACTGCGGTGAGCGCTCCGCTCGCCATATCGCCGAGGACGTCCCACCGCTGCACCGGCGCGTCGCTGAGCAGCAGCGCGAGCCCATCTCCGGTCACGGCCAGCTCATCGGCGATCTGCTGGTCGATCAGCCGCCCGCAGCGTCGCGACGCGGCCTCCACCATGGCGGCGGTGAGCTCCTCGGTGGCCGCGCTGGTGACCCGATCGACCAGGTCGTGTGCCTCGTCGACCACCACCACAGCGTGCTCGGGGAGCACCTGGTGCTGGCCCATCGCGTCGATGGCCAGTAGCGCATGGTTGGTGACCACGACCTCGGCACGCCCAGCCTGAGCCCGGGCCTGTTCGGCGAAGCAGTCCATGCCGACTGGGCAGCGGGACAGGCCCAGGCATTCCCGGGCACTCACAGATACCTGGCGCCAGGCCCGGTCGGTCACGCCGGGCACCAGCTCGTCGCGGTCACCGGTGTCGGTCTGGGCGGACCATTCGTGCAGCCGAGCGATCTGGCGACCCAGCATCGACGCCGGCGACGCCGCAGAAGCAGCCTCGAAAAGGTCCTCGCCCTCGTCGGCGGGACCGGTATGCAGCCGGTGCAGGCACAGGTAGTTGCGCCGTCCCTTGAGGATCGCGAAGCTCGGGACGCTGCCCAGCAGCGGCTCCAGCGCGCCGGCCAGCCGGGGCAGGTCGCGGTCCACCAGTTGGCGCTGCAGCGCGATGGTCGCGGTGGACACGATCACGGTGGTGCCAGCGGTGACGGCGTGCCGGATCGCGGGGATCAGGTAGGCCAGCGACTTGCCGGTACCGGTGCCGGCCTGCACCGCGAGGTGCTCTCCGGTGCGGATCGCCCGGTCAACCGCGTCCGCCATCAGCACCTGACCAGGCCGCTCGCTACCCCCGAGGGCCTGCACGGCGGTGGTGAGCAGTGCCCCCATGTCCGGCACGGTGGTGGCGGTGGCGGGCACGGCAGCACGCTACAGTTTTCCGCTCATCGATATGGAGCCATGTCGGTGTTATTCCGGGCTCCGCTACTCCGACATGGCTCCATATCGGCGATCAGGGTCAGTGGAAGACTGTAGGGATGGCTTGGTCGCCGGGGGACAGGCGAAGGCCCTCCCACGGCAGACTGTGCAGCCCGGCTCGGACCTTCTCGCGGCCCTGCTCCAGGCTGACCGGCGGGCCCACCGGCTGCCCTGCGCGCAGCAACGGCACCGGCAGCACCCGGTCGTGCTCTTCGAGCTCGGGCTGCCGGCCCCGCGGGAACACCAGTTCCTCGACCGCGGTGCCGGTGGGTTTGTACCGGCGTAAGGCGCTCTTGGCGCCGCCCCGGGAGGTCTTGGAGGCGCTGCGCTTGACCACCGGTCGGCCGTCGACCTCGACCAACTTGTAGACCATTCCAGCAGTGGGCACACCCGACCCGGTCACCACCGAGGTTCCGACGCCGTAGGAGTCCACCGGATCGGCGCGCAGCGCCGCAATCGAGTACTCGTCCAGATCGCCGGAGACCACGATCTGCACATCTGGCGCGCCCAGCCGATCGAGTTGCTGGCGAGCCTGCCAGGCCAGCTGGCCGAGATCTCCCGAGTCGATCCGGATCGCCCGCAACCGCGGACCGGCGACCTTAATCGCGGTGGCGATGCCCTGGACGATGTCGTAGGTGTCCACCAGCAAGGTGGTGTTGGTACCCAGCGCGTTGACCTGCGCGGTGAAGGCGTCTGCCTCGTTGTCGTGCAGCAGGGTGAATGCGTGCGCTGCGGTGCCCACGGTGGGGATGCCGTAACGCTGCCCTGCGGCCAGGTTCGACGTCGCCGTGAAGCCGGCCAGGTAAGCCGCGCGGGCCGCCGCCACCGCGGCATCCTCATGGGTACGGCGGCTGCCCATCTCGATCAGCGGTCGACCACCCGCCACGCTTGCCATCCTGGCCGCCGCGGCGGCCACTGCGCAGTCGTGGTTGAGCACCGAGAGCACCAGCGTCTCGAGTACGACGGTTTCGGCGAAGCTGCCGATGACCGCCAGCACCGGCGAGCCGGGGAAGTAAAGCTCCCCCTCCGGGTATCCGTCGATGTCGCCGCTGAACCGGTAGCCGGCCAGGTAGTCCAGAGTGCGTGGATCTAGCACGCCTGTCAGGAAGCCCAGCTGCTCGTCGCTAAACCGGAACCGAGCCACGGCGTCGAGCAGCCGGGCGACACCGGCGACGATGCCGTAGCGGTGGCCACGCAGACCGCGGGCGAAGACTTCGAACGTGCAGCGCCGGAAGGCCGAACCGTCAGCCAGCGCACCGGCGAGCATGGTCAATTCATACTGGTCAGTGAACAGTGCAGTGCTGTTCGCCGACCCCAGCCGAATCTTCGGAGTAGACAGCGGCATCTCCAAAGCGTATGGCGCGCCTTGGTGAGAACATTGCTGCATGACTACACCCGTCGAACTGGAGCAGACCCAGGTCGACCCTGCAGTGGACGCAGTAGCAGACGAGCTCGGAACCGAGGACCGGCCGTGGTTGACGATCGTCTGGAACGACCCGGTAAACCTGATGTCGTATGTCACTTACGTATTCCAGCAACTCTTCGGTTACAGCCGGGACGAGGCGACCAGGTTGATGCTCGACGTGCACCACAAGGGTCGCGCCGTCGTGACCAGGGGTTCCCGAGACAAGGTGGAGGTCGACGTCGCGAAGCTGCACGGCGCCGGGCTCTGGGCGACCATGCAGCGAGACGCATGAACGGCTGGCGGCGCAGCCGAGGACTCGTGACGACCGTGCTGTCCGAGCGGGAGGCCGACCTGCTGCGCGGGCTGGTCGGTCAGGTCCGCGAGATGCTCGCGGCGCGCATTGCGGGAACTCCCCGCGATGAGCTAGCCGAACTCACCGGCATCATCGCCGGTCCCACCACCGCACCCGATGACCGAGTGCTGGCCCGGTTGTTGCCCGACTTCCACCGCGAGGACGCCACGCTGTCCGGCGGCCTCCGTGCGCTGCACGAGCCCAAGCTGTTGGCCCTCAAGGAGGGGGTAGCTGGTGTCGTGCTGGACACCTGCCCGGCCCGGGGTGGTCGGGTGCGCCTGACCGACGAGCAGGCGCAGGCGTGGTTGTCCGCGCTCAACGATGTCCGCTTGGCGCTGGGCACCGTGCTCGACGTCACCGAGGACATGCCCGATGAGCTTCCGCCAGACGATCCCCGCGCGCCGCACCTTGGCGTGTACCACTGGCTGACCTGGGTGCAAGACTCCCTGATCCACGCCGTCTCGCACACGTAGGATGAAGGCGTGCTGACGATCCGCCGTGACCTCGTCGACGCAATGGTTCGGCACGCCCGCCGGGATCACCCGGATGAGGCGTGCGGTGTCCTCGCGGGTCCGGTTGGCTCTGACCGCCCGGAGCGATTCATCGAGATGGTCAACGCGGAGCGCTCGCCGACCTTTTACCGGTTCGACTCGACCGAGCAGCTGCAGGTGTGGCGGGCGATGGATGCCGCCGACGAGGAGCCGGTGGTGATCTACCATTCGCATACCGCCACCGAGGCCTACCCGTCGCGCACCGACATTTCCTATGCGTCGGAGCCTGATGCGCATTACGTGTTGGTGTCCACGCGCGATCCGGACACTCACGAGCTGCGCTCCTACCGCATCATCGATGGCAAGGTCAGCGAGGAGCCGATCGAGGTTGTGCAGTCCTACATGTTCTCCCATACCGGCGCCGACGACATCCCCGACGCGCACTGACCAGCGCGCCGTCCTCGGAATGACCGAGGATGGTTGTGCGTAGAGATACTGGGAAGTCGCCCGTACCTATAGGAGGATCCGACAATGGCCGTCACTGTCTCCGTCCCCACCATCTTGCGCACCCACACCGGGGGCGAGAAATCGGTGGAGGCGTCGGGCTCCAACGTCGGCGAGGTGATCGAGGATCTGGAGACCCGGCATTCGGGGATCAAAGCCCGGCTGGTGAAAGAAGGATCCCTGCACCGTTTCGTCAATGTCTACGTCAACGACGAGGATGTGCGCTTCGCCGGCGGCTTGGCGGCTGCCGTGAAGGACGGCGACAACGTGACCATCCTCCCGGCCGTTGCGGGCGGAGCCGCTCGTGAGTGCGTAAC
>JALZCO010000411.1 GCA_030863015.1 Actinomycetota bacterium | reverse complement strand
GAGCTCACCACCCGGCGGGATCGTTCTCGAGAACTTGCCCGAGAAGCAGATCTGCTCGGGCACGGGCTTGCCGAGATCACCGCCATCGACCCCCAGCCCGGGGAGGATGGCGCCTTGATCGCCGAGGCTCGGCGGCTTGTCGACGCCGATCAGCTGCGTGAGACCGCCGCCATCGCGCAGTCCGCGATCAGCGGTGCGTTCGACCTGGACCCCGACCAGCCATGCGCGATCAGCCTGGTTGGGCAGGCCCGCCGCCGGCTGCAGACGGTGCGGGATCCTGCGCTGCAGGCGCTGGCCGCCCGCCTGGCGGAAGCCGCGGCGCTACTCGGTGATGTCGGTGCCGAACTCGGTGGTTACCTGGAGGCGCTGGACGCCGACCCGGCCCGTCTGGAGCAGGTGCTGACCCGCCAGGCCGAGCTCAAGGGGCTTACCCGCAAGTACGCCGCCGACGTTGACGGCGTGCTGGCCTGGGCACGCCAGGCCCGCCAGCGGCTAGCCGGTCTGGACACCTCCGAAGCAGCCATGGCGACGCTGGCGGCCCGGCGCGACGAACTGGCTGACGAGCTGGCCCGGCATGCCACCGCCGTCACTATGGCGAGAACGGCCGCCGCCCGAAAGCTCTCCGACGCCGTCACTGCCGAGCTGGCGGGGTTGGCAATGAGTCAGGCGCAGCTGTCCGTGACAGTCCAGCCAGTCCTGGCCAGGGACGGTGAGGGCGCCGGACTCACCGTGGCTGGGACGTGGTTGCGAGCTGGGCCGGATGGCACCGACGAGGTGGAGCTGCGCCTGGCACCGCATTCCGGCGCCGAGGCACTGCCGGTACACAAGGGCGCCTCCGGGGGAGAGCTGTCCCGGGTGATGCTGGCGCTCGAGGTGGTGCTCGCCGATGCCGATCCGGTACCGACGATGGTGTTCGACGAGGTCGATGCGGGGGTCGGTGGACGCGCCGCGGTGGAGATCGGACGTCGGCTGGCCCGGCTGGCCAGCAGCCACCAGGTCGTGGTGGTCACTCACCTGCCCCAGGTCGCCGCCTACGCGGACCGGCATCTGGTGGTGGACAAGGCCACCTACGCCACCGGCCTGACTCGCAGCGGGGTCCGGGAGCTCGAGGGAGCGGCCAGGGTCAGCGAGCTGGCCAGGATGTTGGCCGGACTGGATGACACCGATACCGGGCGTGCCCACGCTGAGGAGCTGCTCTTGTCCGCGACAGCGGACAAGAGCAAGCTCGTGAGTGCGTAACAGTGTCATGACACTGTTACGCACTCACGAGGGCTGGCCGGCTCCGGCGCGCCTCCCCGGCCGGCGGCGCGGGTTTTGCCACCATCACCGGCATGAGAATCTCCGGTCTGCTCAACCGACCCGGTCGTGAGCTGCCCGGCGTCAGTGGGTTGGCGAAGGTGGATCGCCGCACCGACGCGCTGGTACGCCGCGTCGGTCCCGGCGACATTGCGGTGCTCGACCAGGTTGATCTGGACCGCAGAACCGCCGATGCACTGGTCGCCGCGGGCGTTGCCGGGGTGGTCAATGCCGCACCGTCGATTTCCGGCCGATTTCCGAACCTGGGTCCGGAGATCCTGGTGGCGGCGGGCATCGTCCTCGTCGACGGGGTCGGTGCGGAGGTGATGCGGATCAAGGACGGCACCCGGTTGCGGCTGCACGAGGGCGGGGTATACGTCGGCGACACCGAGCATGCCCGCGGCATCGAGCAGACCGCCAACTCGATCGCCGACCTGATGATCGAAGCTAAGTCCGGGCTATCCGCCCAGCTGGAGGCGTTCTCCGCGAACACCATCGAATTTCTCAGGCACGAGCGTGCCCTGATCATCGACCGGGTCGGCGTGCCCGATGTCGAGGTCTCCATCCACGGCCGGGATGTACTGGTCGTGGCAGCGGGTTACAACCACACCGCCGACTTGGCCGCGCTGAGGCACTTCATCCACGAATACCACCCAGTGTTGATCGGCGTCGAAGCAGGTGCCGACGCATTGCATGCCGCCGGACATCGGCCGCATCTCATCGTCGGTGACCCGCGCCACGTCAAGACCAGCACGCTCAAGGCGGCCAAGGAGGTTGTGGTACCCGCCCAGCCCGATGGCTTCGCACCGGGGCTCGAGCGGATCCAGGACCTCGGGATCGGGGCGGTGACTTTCCCGGCAATGAGCAACCCGGAAGATCTCGCTCTGCTGCTGGCCGAGGCGCACGGTGCCGCGCTTGTGATCACCGTCGGGTTCCAGGCCACCCTGCATGAGTTCCTCGACCGGGGCCGGTCAGGGTCCAACCCCTCCACCTTTCTCACCCGGCTGAGGCTGGGCAGCAAGCTTGTCGACGGTCATGCCGTCGCTGCCCTGTATCGCAGCCGGGTGTCGGCCGGGGCGGTGCTGCTCATCGTGCTCGCCGCCTTTCTTGCGGTCGCTGCGGCGTTGCTGGTCTCCAACATCGGAGGCGCCTACAGCGTGCTGGTCAGCGATACCTGGAACGACGTCATCTCTTGGTTCAAGGGGTTGGGATAGGCCGTGATCTCACTGCGGTACCACGTGGTCTCCATCGCCGCCGTTTTTCTCGCCTTGGCTCTGGGGGTGGTGCTCGGGTCCACCGCGATCAGCGACCGGCTGCTGTCCGGGCTCAGCTCCAATCGCGATGAGCTGGGTCGCCAGGTGAGCGACCTGGAGGCGCAGAGCAATGCGCTGCGTGCCCGGTTGGCTGATGCCGACGTCTTCGGCGCCGCGGTCGGTCCGCGCGCGGTTGCCGGCACCTTGCGTGGCCGCACCGTGGTGCTTGTTACTACTGCGGGCGCCGATCCGGCCGACCGGGACGCCGTGACTGTGTTGCTAGGTAACGCCGGTGCGACCGTGACCGGTGAACTGCAGCTCACCGAAGCGTTCACCGACCCGTCCCGCTCCGACCAACTCAGCGAACTCACCACCCGACTGCTGCCGGCCGGGCTGCGACTGCCCACCGTGCCGGACGCCGGGACACTGGCTGGCGGTCTGCTCGGCTCACTGCTGCTGACCAACCCGCAGAGCGGGAAAGTGCAGGCTACGCCCGCTGAGACCACTGCAGTCATCGCCGGGCTCGGTGACGGTGGTTTCGTCCGGATCGGTCCGCAGCCTCGGCCGGCTCAGCTTGCGGTGGTGCTCACCGGCGGCGCGAACCGCGGCGACGGCAGCGGTGACCGGGCCGGCATCCTGGCCCGCTTCGCGACCCAGTTGGACCGTTCCGGCGCGGGCGCCGTGCTCGCCGGCAGGCCTGGGTCGGCTGAGGGCAACGGTCCGATCGGCGTGGTACGAGCCGACACCGCAGCTACCTCGGTGCTGTCCACCGTCGACGACGTCAGCACGTCGGCTGGGCGGGTAGTGACGGTCCTCGCGCTGGCCGAGCAGGCGGAGGGTCGGGCCGGACGGTACGGTACCGGCGGCAACGCACAGGCCGTGGTTCCCGCCATCCAGGGTTGATCGGCGCGTTGGCTCCGCGCCGCGGAGGCAACGCCTTTCAGGGTACCGCGAGGCGCAGTGTTACCGTGAGGCTCCGTGGTCGGTGGTGTGCCGCCAGGTGGTCGGTGGCGTGCCGCCAGCTACCGCATACCGGTCACCGATAGAAGGGCCGGTCCGGACCACGGGAGACGGTCTTGGCAAAGCACGCCCGCCCAACCAGGTACCTGTTCGTCACCGGAGGCGTCGCCTCCTCGCTGGGCAAGGGGCTCACCGCGTCGAGCCTTGGCCAGCTGCTGACCGCTCGCGGGCTGCGAGTGACCATGCAGAAGCTTGATCCCTATCTCAATGTCGATCCCGGGACGATGAACCCCTTCCAGCACGGTGAGGTGTTCGTCACCGAGGACGGTGCCGAGACCGACCTGGACATCGGGCACTACGAGCGGTTCCTGGACCGCGACCTTGGCTGCAATGCCAACGTCACCACGGGTCAGGTCTACTCAGCGGTGATCGCCAAGGAGCGGCGAGGGGAATACCTCGGAGACACCGTGCAGGTGATCCCGCACATCACTGACGAGATCAAGTCTCGGATCATGGCAATGTCCGAGCTGGGGGACGATGGCCGCCCACCGGATGTGGTGATCACCGAGATCGGTGGGACGGTGGGTGACATCGAGTCGCTACCGTTCCTGGAGGCTGCTCGCCAGGTGCGCCACGACGTCGGCCGGGACAACTGCTTTTTCCTGCACGTCTCGCTGGTGCCCTACCTTGCCCCTTCCGGTGAGCTGAAGACCAAGCCCACCCAGCATTCCGTGGCGACCTTGCGCAGCATCGGTATCCAGCCTGATGCGCTGGTCTGCCGCGCGGATCGGGAAATCCCGGAAGCACTCAAGAGCAAGATCGCGGCGATGTCCGATGTAGACATCGACGGGGTGGTCGCAGCGCCGGACGCACCGTCGATCTACGACATCCCCAAGGTGTTGCACTCCGAGGGCCTGGATGCCTATGTGGTGCGCCGGCTGGGGTTGCCTTTCCGGGACGTGGACTGGACGGAATGGGGTGACCTGCTGGACCGCGTGCATGCCCCGACGGAGCTGGTACGGATCGCCCTGGTGGGCAAGTACGTCGACCTACCGGACGCCTACCTGTCGGTGATCGAGGCGCTGCGGGCCGGGGGGTTCGCGCACCGGGCCAAGGTGGAGATTCACTGGGTGGCTTCGGACACCTGCGAGACTCCGGCGGGCGCGCAGGCTGTCCTGCACGAGATGGACGGGATGTTGGTGCCCGGCGGATTCGGAATCCGTGGGATCGAGGGCAAGATCGGGGCCATCCACCATGCTCGCACCCGTGGCATTCCTGTTCTGGGGCTGTGCCTGGGCCTGCAGTGCATGGTGATCGAAGCCGCCCGGAACCTGGCCGGGCTCGACGGCGCGGGCTCGACGGAGTTCGACGAGGCCAGCCCGCATGCGGTGATCTCCACGATGCCCGATCAAACCGACGTGGTGGCCGGCCACCGTGACATGGGCGGCACAATGCGACTGGGGGCCTACCCGGCGTCCCTGGTGCCGGACTCGGTGGTGGCCACGGCTTACGGCGTGACCGAGGTCTCCGAGCGGCACCGGCACCGGTATGAGGTGAACAACGCCTACCGGGACAAGCTTGCCGCCGCGGGTCTGGTGATTAGTGGCACGTCTCCCGATGGCCATCTGGTCGAGTTCGTCGAGCTGCCCGCGTCCACCCATCCGTTTTTCGTGGGTACCCAGGCCCATCCTGAGCTGATCAGCCGGCCCACCCGCCCGCATCCGCTGTTCGTGGCGTTCGTCCAGGCGGCACTGAACTACCGGGCCGCCGACCGGTTGCCGGTCGAGCTGCCGGACGGGTCGCGGTGACGTCGCCGCACGACTTCGCGGTGTTGAGCAGCGACACCTTGCACGTCGGCCGGGTTGTCGCCCTGCGGCTGGATCAGGTGGTGATGCCCGGTGGGCGGACCGCTGGACGTGAGATCGTCGAGCGCCCCGGTTCGGTCGCGATTCTTGCGCTGCATGACGACGACTCAGTGATGATGATCGACCAGTACCGGCATCCGGTGGGGCACCGTATTCGAGAGCTGCCCGCCGGACTGCTCGACGCGCCGGGTGAGGACCCGGTAGCGACCGCCTGCCGCGAGTTGGTGGAGGAAGTCGGCTACACCGCGCGGGACTGGTCGGTGCTCGTCGACGTGGTGACCTCGCCGGGATTCAGCGACGAGGCGGTCCGGGTGTTCCTGGCCCGCGGGCTGACCGAGGTCGGTCGTCCCACCGGTGGCGGCGACGAGGAGGCCGACCTGCACGTGGTCCGGCTGCCGATGGCCGAAGCGGTGCGCCAGGTGCTGGCC
>JALZCO010000360.1 GCA_030863015.1 Actinomycetota bacterium | reverse complement strand
CGGCAAGAGCGGCCGGACGACCCAGCTAACTGCGGGCCGGGTCGTTAGCCTGAACTGGTCCGGTTGGATCAACTACGGTGTTGGGAATGCATGGTTCGCCGGCCAGTTCGTGGTCCAGGGCAACAGCGGCAACTTCAGCGCTGGCGGGGACTCCGGTTCCAGCGTCTGGACCTGGGACTCAACGAGGTACCCTGTCGGCCTGCTGTTCGCTGGCGGCGGGGGCTACACGATCTGCAATCCTATGCCGTGGGTGGTGTCGGCTCTCGACATCAACCTGTATACCTGAGGAGAGCGCCGACCAGGAGAGGAATCGATCGGTGAGCATCCCTACCGCGCTCGCCACGGGGCCGTCCAACTAGCGACGTCGCAGTCCCGGCTAGACCGGACGCGTCCCCGGCAAGAAGGACTCACCATGAGCCAGCATCGATTGCTTTCTCTCCTGGTCCTGGCCGCAGCGGCGTCGTTGCTCCTGGAGGTGGTGTTGGTGGACGTGCAGGGCCAGGGCTTTGCAGAGCCCGGCGGTGCTCCGGAACAGGCTGCAGTCTTCTTCGCACCACTGCCCCAGCAAAAGCCGAATTCACCGATCACGAGTGTAGTGGAGCGGAGCAGGGCACGGCTGCACAAGATCGAGGGAGTTCACGGCGTGTCTGAGGGCCGAACGTCGATCGGGGACGATGCAGTCCGCGTCGACGTCGAAAATGAGTTGGTTCGCGATCGGCTCCCCAAGGACATCGACGGCTATCCGGTCGAGGTTGTCGTCGTGCCCGGTGGGTTCGGCATCCTTCCGGCCGGGTCTCCCTATACGGGTTGACGTGAAGAAAACCGGCTGAACGCGCCCTACGAGAAGTTTCAAACCGAGTCGCGCAGGCCTGGTCGATCATCGCGATCCCCGCAGCGGTGTGGACGGAGGGCGAAGCGATTGCCGAGACCGGACGCACTGACCAACAGGCGGTGTTGCGTTGACCGAATGCCGGCAGGCGGGTCTGTTGCGTCGGTGGAGGGCAAGATCCCGGCAGGCTGAGGTGATGCGTCGTCGCCGTGCTCGCGTGTCAGCATCAAGATCGAGCTTTGCTGGGTACCGGTTCCACCGGAGGTCATCCTGGTGGCGGTGCGTTGGTATCTGCGCTACGGCCTCTCGTACCGCGACGTCGAAGAGCTGTTGGCCGAACGCGGCATCGTGGTTGATCACGTCAGCGTGTACCGGTGGGTTCAGCGGTTCACCCCACTGCTGATCGAGGCGGCACGACCCTGTCGGCACGCCCCTGGCGACCGGTGGTTCATCGACGAAACGTACGTCAAAGTCTCTGGACGATGGGTCTATCTGTATCGAGCGATCGACCAGTTCGGCCAGGTCATCGACGTTCTTGTGTCCGAGAAACGGGATCTTGCGGCGACCCGCCAGTTCTTCACCCGCGCGCTGGAGCACGGTCCATCACCGACCGAGGTGACTACCGACCGGGCACCCGCCTACCCACGGGTGCTCGAGGAGCTGGTGCCTGCGGCCAGTCACGTTATGGAGCAGTACAGGAACAATCCGATCGAAGCAGATCACGGCCGCCTGAAATCCCGGCTGCGGCCTATGCGGGGTCTTAAACGGCTGCGCTCCGCCCGGGTGATCAGCGCGGGACACGCCTTCATCCAGAACCTTCACCGTGGCCATTACGAACTTGGCACCGACGTCGATTCACGGCACCGGATACCCGAAGCTTTCATCGAACTCGCCCTCGCTATCTAAGCTCAGCACCCGCAGCGCCCAACCCCTGCCCACCACGCAACAACGCAACAGCGCCAACGGGATCGCGTGCGAGTCCGGGGGCGTGAACGGTGACCCGGTGAGGACGCGACCACGAGCAACACACCAGCACCACGGCCGCAGCCAGAAGCACCCGCATCACCCCCACCGACAGCGGACCCGTCGTCACCCACTAAGAGCCGAGGCGAGCACCCCTGGTCTGGTCAGGTGCTCGGCGCTCCCCCAATCGTAGGATTGCGCCACCCGCCACCCGCGGCGCACCCTGACCTCACCTCAAGCAGCCGGGGCACCCACCTAACTACCACAGCCCCAGGACGCCCCCTATGACCAACCCCACCATCGACCAACGCTTCGAAACCTGCGCCGCGGCCACAACCACCATCTGGGGACATGGCTACCGCGCCTGCACCACCCCCGCCGAGAAATCCGCGTGGATCGCGCGCTACCTCGCCCATCTCGCCCAACAGCACAAGCTGTGGCACGGGGATCGCGCTGCGTAAGCGTCGTAGCATCATCGGGAGGGCTGTTGCATTGTGCGAAGTCGGGGCGAGATCGTTAATCCGGGTTGGTCAGATCACCAGGGCCAGCTCGTCAAAGGCAGCCAGAGCCCTAGGTTTCCGTCTTCCTCGGTCCCCAGTTCGTAGTGGCCGCGGTGGATGTTCTGGATGAACGCATGCCCGGCGCTGATCACTCGCGCGCAGCGGAGTTGTTTGAGGC
>JALZCO010000310.1 GCA_030863015.1 Actinomycetota bacterium | reverse complement strand
AGACGGTGCCGGACCAGCGCCCACAGCAGCGCGGCGTCAGTGGGCGCCTCAAGGGTCAGCAGGTCAGCCACCGGCAGCCGCGCTGCCAACTTCACCACGCTGTGCGGCCAGCCGATGACCCTGCCGTTGTGGCTGAACAGCCAGCGATCGGTACCGAAGGGGGCGCAAGCGGTGTCGATCACCGGCAACCCGGGCGTGGCCGAACGCACGGCAGCGAGCACAGCGCTGCTGCGCATCTCACGAGCCAGCGCGGCAAACGACCGGTCCGACCACATCGGGACTGCCCGCCGGTACCGGATCGGCGTGGTTGCACCGTCGGGAT
This sequence comes from Actinomycetota bacterium, assembly GCA_030863015.1. Lineage (GTDB taxonomy): Bacteria > Actinomycetota > Actinomycetes > Mycobacteriales > Pseudonocardiaceae. The sequence continues at coordinate 3,388 of JALZCO010000310.1, read as the reverse complement.
ACCAACCAGCACCGAACCCGTCGACGTTGACGGTGCCACCACCTCGCATGTCGACCGGCGCGTAGGTTTGCCGCAACAACGAGTGCGGCGGATCCAGCAGCAGCGTCGCCAGGTCGAGCGGCGGTCCGAGGTAGGCCAGGTGCCGACACACGGTCAGGCCAGCTCGCCGGGGTGAGGATCCCGGGCGCAGCGGAAACCGGCGAAGATCTGCCTGCGGACCGGATGGTCCCAGTTGCGGAAGGTACCCCGGCACGTCGCCGTATCGGTGCCGAACGAGCCGCCGCGCAGCATCCGGTAGTCCCCCCTCAGGAACACCTGGGAGTACTCCCGGTACGGAAACGGCGCAAAGCCTGGGTAGCCGGAAAAACCCGAGGACGTCCACTCCCACACGTCGCCGATCAGCTGGTGCACCCCCAGCGGGGACGCCCCGGCTGGGTAGCTGCCTGCGAGTGCAGGTTGCAGATGCCGCTGCCCCAGGTTTGCGTATGCTGGGCTGGGGTCCTCATCACCCCAGGGGAAGCGCCGGGAACGGCCGGTGGCAGGGTCGAATCGGGCGGCCTTCTCCCACTCCACCTCGGTGGGCAGGCGTTTGCCGGCCCATGCTGCGTAAGCCTGCGCCTCGAAGAAGCTGACGTGCACCACCGGCTCGTCGGGCGGGACCAGTTCGGTGATGCCGAAGCGGGTCCGCCACCACGACCCGCTGTCGAAGTACCAGAATTGCGGGGCTACCAGGCCCGCAACGCAGCGGTGCGCCCAGCCTCGCTCGCTCCACCACCGCGGGTTGTCGTAGCCGCGGGCGGCAAGGAACCGCTGGTATTCGCCGTTGGTCACCGGCGTGGTGTCTAGCCAGTACGCGTCGGTGTAGGTCTGATGCGCTGGGCGCTCGTTGTCCAGCGCCCACGGATCGGTGGAGGTTCCCATGGTGAACTCCCCAGCGGGAACCAAGACCTCGGCGGGCAGGTTGATGGCCCGCTGTGGTGGTGGGGCGGGGGCGTGCAGCGCAGCCGGACCGACTCGAAGCTGGTGGGTGGCCAGCATGGTCTCGTCGTGCTGCTGCTCGTGTTGGACGATCATCCCGAAGGCGAATCCGTGCGCCACCAGCCGGCGGCCTTCCAACGGGGTGCGCTCTAAGGCGTCGAGCACCTTGTGCCGGACCTCGCCGAGGTAACCCCTGGCCTCAGCCGGCTTGAGCAGTGGCAGAGTCGACCGGCGCGACCTTGGTTGAGTGAACGCGTCGTACAGGTGGTCGATGTCTGCCCGGACGGGCTCACGCCCCGCCACATCTCGGACCAGCCACAGCTCCTCCTGGTTGCCGATGTGGGCCAGGTCCCACACCAAGGGGGACATGATCTCGGAGTGCTGGCGGATCAGGTCGCCGTCGTCCACCGCATCAGTCAGCGCCGTGCTGCGGGCACGGGCGCGCCCAAGCTCGGCTGCGAGGTGATCGCGCAAGGCGGCGGTGCTCAGCTCGGTGATCGGCGTGGTCACAGCGGTCGTCCTCCGTTGAGTTCTCGGAGCCGGGTTCCGTTACGGCGGCCAACGTCCTGCTCGACGATGTCGTCAGCTGGGCAGCGACTGCGGCCAACCCGTCGTTCGGTGATCTGCTCCACGAGCTGTTGCACTCGGGCTGGCGCGTCGAGCGCCGGCAGGACATGGCAGGCGAGCTCGAATACCGCGACTGCGGCCGTGGCAAGCACGTCGTCGCGCAGGCCACGTTCGGCCGCTTCCATCCACAGCCCCACAGCTGGAGCGCAGGCATCCCGGGCGGCCGCGGTGACCGCAGGGTTGGCCAGCAGGGCCGCCAGCACGGCCACCGGTGCCAGCCACTGCCCCACCGGCTGGGTGTCCAGATAGCGGACCTCCAGGTAACCCTGCGGCCGCACCGGCGGGAACAGCGTGGTCAGGTGGTAGTCAAGATCGGCGGTACTGGGGCGACCGGGCAGCGCGCCGGACAGCCAGTCGGCAAAGGTGACCCCGTTGGGCACATCCCACGTCCCCCAGGGGCGACGCTGGCACAGCACTGGTGTGTCCAGTGCGCGGCGGGCCCAGGCAGCGGCCGGATCCCAGCGCACCGGGCTGGGCATGGTGCGTACCGGGTCCAACCCGAACCAGGCCTGCATTCGGGACGACGCCCAGCCCGTGCGTACACCGCCCAGCCACGGCGAGTTCGCGAACGCGGCAAGTAGTACCGGTCCCAGGTCGTGTAGAGCCGCCCAGCGTGACGCCACCTCGTTGGGGGTACCGGCGTCCAGACACACCTGGACTGCGGCGGTGGAGCACATCATGGCGCGCCCCATCGGGCCGATCCGGTCAAAGGCGGTTTCCATCGCGGCATAGCGCGGGATGTCGATCAGCCGGCGGGACGGACGATGTGGATCAGAACCCGAACCGGTGAGGACGAGCTTGGCGGGATCGAGTAGATCGGTCAGTGCGGCGGTGTCGCACTCCACGGTGGCGATGAGCTCGGTCAGCGAAGCGCAGGGCGGGCTGGAGATCTCAAGCTGGCCACCGGGTTCGACCGTGACGGTGGAGCCGTGCGGGAGAGGGAGCTGGGGGCTATCAAAGACGAGAGAATCCGGGACGTGCGGGCCGAGCGCGTCGGCGAGGTGGCGGGCCTCCAACGGGCGATGGGGGTTGCCGGAGTGCTGCACCACCCACTCGAGCTCGGCGCCGAGCAGCTTCGGCGGTCCGTGCTTGAAGCACACCGAGGCGACGTACACCTCGGCCTCTTCCCGGCTGCGCAGCACCGTCGGTGGTGCCGCCGGCTTCGATGCCCAGGGCAGCGGTACCGCTGGCGTCACGACTTCACCTCCTGGCAAACGGACCCGATCGAGGAGTCGATTGGCCACGCTACCCAGTTGCTCCGACGCCCGCAGTGTTACAGCAGTGTTTACGACAGCCCCTCCGCGCACCCCCACACCTCACCCCACGGCGTGTCCGCGTCCCGTGTACGGCGTGTCCGCGTCCCGTGCACCGTGCAGCGACGTTTGGTGCTTGGCACTGAAGGCCCCTGTACGCAGGAGGCGGACACACCGTGCACGAGAGACGGACATGCGAGGGTTAGGTGAGGGCGAACTGAGTGTGGTGCAGCTGCGCGTAACGACCGTGGGCGGCGAGCAGCTGCTCGTGGGTGCCGCGCTCGACGACGCGGCCGTCTTCGATCACGTGGATCTGGTCTGCGGCGCGGATGGTGGACAGCCGGTGGGCGATCACCAGCGCGGTGCGATCGTGCAGTGCCTCGGCCAGTGCGGCCTGCACCGCCGCCTCGGACTCGGAGTCCAGATGCGCGGTGGCCTCGTCGAGGATCACCACTCGGGGTTGGGCCAGCAGCAGCCGGGCGATGGCCAGCCGTTGCCGCTCACCACCAGACAGCCGATACCCGCGATCC
>JALZCO010000295.1 GCA_030863015.1 Actinomycetota bacterium | reverse complement strand
CCCCAGAACACCTCGAGATAGCCCAAATAACACAGCCGGAGACGGCAACGATCCCCACGAGCAGCGCGAGCGGCCGCAGGCCACACGAGAGCCGGTCGCTTCCACCGGCGCACCCCCGACCACGTCGAGCAGCCGTCGACGACACTGCACGCGATGGTGGTGCGCAGCGGGCGGAGCTGATCAACGACGTGGCCGGCCTACGCGACGAATGGCAGCGAGTGCCGGGAACCTTCGTCGGCGACCCGCAGCGCGCGGTACACGAACGTACTGCGCGCTGATCCTGCCTTGCCGCCGGCAATCCAACCGTCGGTGGCCGACGTCCTGCTCCCCATGCGCTTGTGTCTATGAGCGACCCGACAAAGAGCCAATAGGCTGAATGGGCGTATCGTTGCGCTGCTTCGCAACCGGTATGTCGCTACTTCTAGATCACAAGGAGTTGGAAGCCTGTCATGAACATGGTCATCATCCTCGAGATCCTCGTCGGAATCGTCGTTGTGGCGGCCGCCGTGCGGTTCGCGGTGCGGGACGCTCGTCAACGTCGCAGTGTCGCGGAAGCGCAGGACACCAGCGAGGTGGCAGTGCATGGCGGCGAGCGCGAGGCAAAGCAGGACCCTAGTGAGGCCGTAGATCAGCGCGAGGGCGAAGAGGTCGCCGCGCTGAGCGCCCCGGCGACTCCCCCCGCGACTGCGTCGGAGCCGCCCGCAGACACGCGGTAGCGTGCGTCCGTGCTGCGCGCATTGATCATGGCCGCCGCCGGCAATGCGACCGTCCGGCGGTTGGTGGCCACCGCACCGGTCAGCCGGTACGTCGTCCGCCGTTTCGTGGCCGGGGAGAGCACGCAGCAGGCGGTCGCCGCGACCCGCGCGCTGGTGGCCGACGGTCTCGCCGTGACCCTGGACCACCTGGGTGAGGGCGTTGAAGATGTGGCCGGTGCGGAATCCACCGTGCACGCCTACCTTGAGCTGCTGGACCAGGTGAGAGCCGGCGGTTTGGCCGACCGGGTCGAGGTCAGCGTCAAGCTCTCCGCCGTGGGCCAGCGGCTCGACGAGGCACTGGCATTGCGCAACGCCTCCCGGATCTGTGCTGCCGCCGAGCACGCCGGTACCACTGTCACCTTGGACGCCGAGGATCACACCCTCACCGAGTCCACCCTGCGAGTGCACGCGCAACTGCGCCGCAGTTGGCCCGCGACCGGGGCGGTACTGCAGGCCTACCTGTACCGGACGCTAGGGGACTGCCGGGCGTTGGCAGTCGAGGGCGCCCGGGTTCGGCTGTGTAAGGGCGCCTACGCAGAACCGCCCGAGCTGGCCTTCGCGACAGCGCACGAAGTCGCACGCAACTTCGTGCGCTGCGCCAATACCCTGCTCTCCGGGCCGGGGTACCCGATGTTCGCCACCCACGACCGCCGGCTGGTTGCCATTGTGGGTGAGCGAGCCCGCTGGTATGGGCGCGCACCGGGCAGTTTCGAATACCAGATGCTCTACGGAGTGCGTCCGGCCGAGCAACAACGGCTGGCCGCAGGCGGTGACACCGTTCGGGTGTACCTGCCCTACGGCTCGGACTGGTACTCCTATCTCACCCGACGGCTCGCCGAGCGGCCCGAGAACGTCGCCTTCTTCCTGCGCGCCTTGCTGCCTTCTGGGGACTGAGTGCAGTAAACGGGAGCTGAATATTGCACTCAGTCCCCAGAACGCACCTGCATGCAGCTGTGGCACCCTGCGGCCATGACCACGATTGCCATCCTGGGCGCCGGTAAGATCGGCGAGGCTTTGCTGTCCGGAATGCTCAGCGCCGGCTACAGCCCTGACAACCTGATGCTCACCGAGCGCTACCCCGAACGGGCTGCGCAGCTCGAGGCGACCTACCGGGTACGCGCGGTCGACACTGCCACCGCCGCACGCAAGGCCGACGTCCTCATCATCGCGGTGAAGCCGCAGGACATCGACCCGCTCCTGGCCGAACTCGCCGGGTTGGTCGACCCGGGCACGCTGGTGGTGAGCTTGTGCGCGGGTCTGCCCACCACGCTCTACGAGCGTCGGCTTTCCGATGGTGTGCCGGTCGTCCGGGTCATGCCCAACACTCCGATGCTGGTCGGCGAGGCGATGAGCGCGGTGTCCGCAGGCCGCTTCGCCACCGAAGCCCACCTGGAGCTGACCGAGGGACTGCTGGCCAGCGTGGGCAAGGTGGTTCGGGTGCCGGAAAGCCAGCAGGACGCCGTCACCGCGCTGTCCGGTTCGGGTCCGGCTTACTTCTTCTACCTCGTCGAGGCGATGATCGACGCGGGAATCCTGCTGGGGCTGCCCAGGCCGATGGTGACCGAGCTGATCACCCAGTCCGCGGTCGGGGCGGCCCGGATGCTGCGCGACACCGGTGAACATCCGGTGCTGTTGCGGGAGGCGGTGACCTCTCCCGGCGGAACAACGATCATGGCGATCCGGGAACTGGAGCGCCACGGCGTGCGGGCTGCGTTCCTGTCCGCCATCGAGGCAGCGCGGGAACGGTCGGTCGAACTCGGACTGGCTCACCAGAGCTGATCGCCACCAGCACCGATGGCAGTCGCATGAGCACCACCTGTCCCGCTACTCTCATCAGAACATGAGCGTCACGGACCGCGGGAGGGGAAGCCCAGCAGGGCGTGACGTGGTGAGGACGCGATGACGCATGCCGACGAATGAGCAAGCCGGACCAAGCAAGGTGCAATTTCTGACGGTCGCCGAGGTGGCCGCGATGATGCGCGTATCCAAGATGACGGTTTACCGCCTGGTGCACGCCGGCGAGCTGCCCGCGGTGCGCGTCGGACGTTCCTTCCGGGTTCCTGAGGTAGCCGTGCACGGATATCTTGAGAACGCCTACTTCGATGCTGGCTAACGCCTGCTCGCAGCAGTAACCCTGAGACCTGGCCGGTTGTAGGCCGTCGATGCCCGCCGGAGTAGTCTGGGCAGCCGCCAACGCCCGCAGCACTCGCTGCCGGGCGTTTCCTAGTGCATCCACTACCAGCGAGGAGGCCGAGTATGGGCTCGGTGATCAAGAAGCGCCGCAAGCGGATGTCCAAGAAGAAGCACCGCAAGTTGCTGCGTAAGACCCGGGTCCAGCGTCGCAAGCTGAAGAAGTAACCCCGACGCGATCAGCGGCCTGATCCTTCAGCGACGGCCCGCGGTTGAAATCAGGTTGGCATCACACCGCTGCTCGTATCGACTCCCCATCGCGCTCGTAGCATGATGCGCGGTTGTCAGCGCGTGGCCAGGGGTGCAACATGTCGCCGTCCACGGTCCTCGTCACCGGAGTCAGCCGCTTTATCGGTGGGCATCTGGCTGCTCGGCTTGCAGCAGATCCCGGTATCAGTCGGGTGCTCGGGGTGGACGTCGTGCCGCCGCGCCGAGATTTGCTGCGGCGGATGGGACGTACCGAGTTCATTCGTCTCGACCTTGGCAATCCACTGATCGCCAAGGTGCTATCCAGGGCCAAGGTTGACACCGTGGTGCACGCCGCGATGACCGCCGATCCGCGTGATTCCGGCGGGCGACGTGGGTCCATAGGCGGGCGCAGCACGGTGAAAGAGATGAACGTCGTCGGCACGATGCAGCTCCTGATGGCCTGCCAGGAATCGACGACGATGACTCGGCTGGTCGTGAAGTCCACCAGCGCGGTGTACGGGACGAGTCCCCGGGATCCGGCGATGTTCACTGAGCGAGACGAATCGAAGGGCCTGCCGGTCTCGAGTTACGGCAAAGACGCGGTGAAGGTTGAGAGCTACATCCGTCATTTCGCCCGGCAGCGTGGTGATGTCGACGTCACGGTGCTGCGCTTTACCAACCTCATCGGTCCACGCATCGATACCGTCCTGACTCAATACTTCACGCCGCCAGTGGTGCCGACTGTGCTCGGCTACGACGGTCGGATACAGCTGCTACATGAAGAGGACGCGCTGGCCGTGCTCGAGCAGTCCATCCGACAGCGGTTGCCCGGCGTGTTCAACGTCGGTGGCGACGGGGTGCTGTTGCTGTCTCAGGCGATTCGGCGGGCGGGCCGGATCCCGGCTCCGGTACCTGAGCCAGCGATGGCCATAGTCGTACGGCTATTGCGTGGCAGCCACCTCGTCGATTACTACCCGGAGCAGATCAGGTTCCTCAATTACGGCCAAGCGCTGGATACGACCCGGTTGCGCGCCGAATTCGGCTTCACACCCCGCTGGACCACCGTCCAGGCGTTCGACGACTTCGTGCATGCCCGGGCGTTGCGACCGGTGATCGACCCTAAGCGGGTGGCTGGGGTAGAGCGAGGTCTGCGCGAGCTCGCCGCGCGGCTGCGGTAGCCCTGCCCCTCGGTGTGTCCGGCTGTGGTGCACGGTGTGATGGCGTACGAGGCCACGACACGCCGTGCACCACAGCACGACACACCCGGCGGGCTTGCGCAGGTTAGGACGGGGGTGGTGGGAACACCGGCAGTGGAATCCCTGGCAATGGCACGGGGATGTCCGGCGATTCCGAATCTCCTCCGGGCAACGGGCGCGAGGCCTCGGCACCAGGCTGCTGCCCTGGTTCCGGCCGCAGTACGTCGCGGAGTCCGGGCCGACCGCGCTCATCCTTCTGAGCAGGGTCAGGAGTGGGATTCGCCGGAGGCGGGCCGAGCAGACCGGGTGGCATGATCACATTCGGCGGATTTCCATCGGGCGTACCGGGGATGGCCGGCAGTGGCACGGCCGACGAGGTGCCATCCACCGGAATCGGGCTGCAGGTGTCCTTGGCCGGCAGCAGCCCAAGATCGTCGTGGGTGCCGGAGGTCACTGTGGCGCACTCGGACCGGTAGTCCAGAGCAGAAATTCTCACGACGACTCGGTCCAGCAAGCCCAGCGTGCTGTCCAGCCGTGCACTGGCAGACAGGGGGAGCGCGGTCCGGACCGCCCGCAGGCGGGTTTCCTGCTGTTCGGCCCAGCTCCGCAGCGGGGTCAGGATGTTGGCCTGACCTTGAGCGGCCAACGCGGTGAGTAGGCGGGCGCCTGCCGCAGTGTCAGCGTCGAAGTCGTCGAGGGCTCGCCGGAACCTTTCCTGGCCCTCGGACCAATTGCCGGTGGCGTCGGCTTGCTCCGCCATCGTCTCGATCTCACTGACCCGCGCGCTGGCGAACTCCAGGTGCTTGAGCGCCTTGGGCTGGTCACCAAAAGTCAACCCGAGTTCAGCGGACTCTGCGCTGCGCTTGAATGTGTACAAAGCGTCACCGGGCAGTGCATCACGGGATAGTAGGACGCTCATTCCGGACAGCGACATCAGGAGGCACAACGCCGCGGCGGCCGCCACCACCAACCGTCCCCGAGCCTCATCGGGAAGCCGATGGCGATTCCGCGATGCCCGCTGCGGCGCGGACCCAGAAGTCCAGCGGGAACTGGAAAGCGGCAGGACCGGGCTGGTGCCGTCGTGCACGACGGAGGAGAACTCAGCCATGACACGCTGACGCATCCGATCGCGCTCAGCAGGATCCGGTCCTGCCGTGGACTCGAACTGAGACCCAACCTGCCGCAACGCTGCGACGACGGTCAGCTCACGGTTGAGCATGTCGTCGGAAACCTCACGCATACCGCTATCCACTGCGCGGGCGAAGCTTTCGTGCTCCCGCCCATCGCTGGCCCGACCCCCGGATCCGCGCGTCGTCCTCACCACCTTCGGGCCCCTCGGCCGTGTCGTTCGGAGCAACGAGCGGTGACCCTGGTGGTTACGCCAGGCACCGCCGTGATAACCATCGACGTGATAATCATCGCAGCTCCTCAGGCAACAGCTGTGCCAGCCGGCGTACCGCCCGGTGCTGCAGCGCCTTGACCGCACCCTCGTTGCGACCCATCACAGCTGCGGTCTCGGAGACCGACAGGCCTTGCATGAAGCGCAGCATGATGCACTCCTGCTGATCGTGACCCAACTGAGCGACGCAGCGCATGAGCTCGGCGGCGGTGGCCTCCTCCACGACCTCGTGCTCGGGGCCGCGGTCATCCGCGCTGGAGTCCAGGATGTCGGCGGTGGTCATCTCCAGCCGGTAACGGCTGGACTTGACGTGGTCGAGCACCAGGTTACGCGCGATGGTGATGAACCAGGCGCCGACGTCACGGCCTTGGTAACTCACGGAAGAGATCCTGCGCAGTGCGCGCAGGAAGGTCTCGCTGGTGAGGTCTTCGGCGAGCGGCCGATCGCCCACACGGAAAAGGACGAAACGGAACACCACATCGACGTATCGGTCATAGAGCTGGCCAAAAGCGTTCTGGTCTCCCTGCTGCGCCGCCGCCACAAGTTCCCACGCGGCGGTGTCGACCTCGGGTCCGGGGGAGTCGGCCGCGCCAGTATCCACGGGGCCGGTATCCGGATCCGTGCTGCGCGGATCCGGAATCGGCCCACTGTCAGGGCGGGAGACGGACTTCACGCGGTCAGGCATCTCGCTCGATGTGGCCTGCGACCAGGTGGCTGAACCAGCGCATGCGTACTGCGGGGGCCGTCCGCACGGCGGCGCGCCGTCGCAGCTCGGTCCCGGGGTTCCGGGGTCCATCTCGGTTGCGGCATGAGCCACTCCCTCGTTCGCATCGTGTCGGCCGTTCGCGCCGACGGCCGCCTAGCGCGGGCGGAAGCATACGACGCCGAGACGCTACGCGGTGCACATCCCGGGCTGCAGACGGTCCTTACCTGGTAGCTGAGGTTCCGAGCGCGGACGGCCGTCGGAGGCATGTTCGGAGCCCGATCCCAGGCAGTGGCAGAGTAGGACTGTGCAGCATGAGGTGACTTTGCTGGTCCGGGCGGACTGCCACGCGTGTGTCGCAGCCCGGCAGGACATCGCCCGAATATGTGCTGAACTCGACGTTCCGTGGCAGGCCAGCGACGTGGACGCAGATGCCGAACTGCGGGCCGAGTACGGCGACCGGGTCCCGGTGATCCTGATCGACGGGCGGGAACACGGCTTCTGGACGGTGCAGGAGGAGCGTCTGCGAGCCGCGCTCACCCGGTGAAGAGCATCACGATCCGGTCTCTGATTGAACCGTCCGCCGGTGCGGCGCCGAAAAGGACTGCGTGACCTCGTCCCGTTTATTCGATCGGTTGTCCGTCCCGATGGCCACCCTGATCGGCCTGCTGTCGGTGGTCGCCGGCCTCGGAGTGGGGCATCTGGTCGCAGGGTGGGTATCACCCGCCACTTCGCCGTTCCTCGCGGTGGGCAACACCGCAATCGACCTCACTCCGAGCTGGCTCAAGGACTTCGCGGTCCGGACCTTCGGCAGCTCCGACAAGGTCGTGTTGCTGCTGGGAATGGCGGTAGTGATCGCACTGATCGGGACGGCCGCCGGACTGGTGTCCCGGCGCTCCCGGACACCCGGGCTGATCCTGATCCTTGTGCTGGGCGTGATCGCCACCGCGGCCGTGATCACCCGTCCCAACGCAGTTGCACTCGACGTCCTTGCCGCACTGGCCGCGCTGCTGGTGAGCTCGGCGGTGTTCACCGCGCTGCATGGCTGGGGCCTGGCGAGTCGGGCAACGGCTCCAGCCCCAGTGGCGGTGGGGGTGTCACGCCGCAAGCTGCTGGTCGGGTCGGCAGCGGTTGCGGCCGGTGCCGGTATCGCAGGGGCAGGAGGCCAGCTGCTGGCCGGGCGGGGTGGCGTCGAGGCGTCCCGCGCTTCGGTGGGAAGGATCGTCCCCACGGTCGCGGCGCCGCCGATCCCGGCCGGGGCGGACTTCGCCGCTGACGGCTCGCCGACCTTCATCACCCCGAACCGGGATTTCTACCGGGTCGATGTGAACCTCACGCTGCCCCAGCTGCGCGCCGAGGACTGGCGATTGCGCGTGCACGGGATGGTTGACCGGGAACTCAACCTGGCCTGGGCGGACCTGACCTCTCGCCGGCTGGTCGAGCGCGCCGTGACCATGACCTGCGTGTCCAACGAGGTGGGCGGACCCTACCTTTCCACCTCGAACTTCACCGGCGTGCTGCTGGCCGACATCCTTCAGGAGGCCGGCGTGCAACGTGGCGCCGACCAGGTATTTACCACCAGCGTCGACGGGTGGACCTGCGGCAGCCCGACTGAGATCCTCGCCGACCCGGCGCGACAGGCCATGTTGGTCATCGCAATGAACTCCCAACCGTTGCCGATCGAGCACGGCTTCCCGGTTCGGATGATCGTTCCTGGACTTTACGGTTTCGTGTCCGGGACTAAGTGGATCACCGATATGGAGCTCACCACGTTCGATGCGAAGCAGGCCTACTGGCTGCAGCGGGACTGGGCGCAGCGGGCCCCGATCAAGACGATGTCCCGAATTGACAGTCCCGGTTCGTTCGAGCGGATCAGCCCGGATACGCCGATCACGGGTATTGCGTGGGCGCAGACGAAGGGCATCGAAAAGGTCGAGGTCCGGATCGACCGGGGCCAGTGGCGATCCGCGGAGCTGTCCACTGAGGTCAACGTGGACACTTGGCGGATGTTTAGGCTGCGGGACCGGTGGGCACCCGGCAGCCACGTCGCGGAGGTTCGCGCGACTGACAAGACCGGATATACCCAGACGGTGGACCGGGTTGCGCCAATCCCGGACGGCGCCAGCGGATGGCACTCTGTACAGTTCACCGTCCAATAAGGACACTACGGACGGACGGGCCCAGGATAGACGTGTCCTATTCGTAATCGCCTGACGTGAACCCCGCACTGGGGACCACCGAAGTAATGCAAGTGAGGCCCGGACCAGCCGGGTAGCCCAATGAGGAGTTGAGATCGAGTTGAGGA
>JALZCO010000262.1 GCA_030863015.1 Actinomycetota bacterium | reverse complement strand
CCCCCGGCGTGTCCGCACCTCCTGTCCGGTGTGTCCGGCTCATGTGCCCGGTGTGTCAGTCACACGTGCTCTGCAGTTGAGCTGAGAGGCCAACGCGCCTAGCGTCGAACCTGATGTAGCGACATCGACGTGTGCCAGTGAGGTGATGCATCATGCGAGCCAGCATTGGGGACCGGCTTTGCGTGCACGGCCGCACCGTCAACCGGCCTGACCGCATGGGCGACGTGGTGGAGGTGCGGGGCCCGGATGGCCAACCGCCCTACCTCGTACGGTTCGACGACGGCCGCGAACGCCTGGTCTACCCGGGCCCAGACTGCGAGGTACAGCCTGCCGCGGACAGGTAACAGCTATAGCCAGCCGCGCCGGCGAAACATCAGGTAAAGCAGCCCTGCGACGACCGCCATGAGGCCCAGTGCCATGGGGTAGCCCAGGGTCCAGTTCAGTTCGGGCATATGGGTGAAGTTCATGCCGTAGATCGTGCCGACCACACTCGGCGCGAAAAGGATCGCCGCCCACGAAGAGATCTTTTTGACCTCCTCGCTCTGCGCCAGGCTTGCCTCGGTGAGCTTGGCGGTCTGCTCGTTCTGCTGCTGCGCGACCAGCGTGGAATTCACCGTCAGTGCATTGCTGAGTAGTTGCCGGAAGGCGTCCACCCGCTCCACGACGTGCACCGCATGATCTTGAACGTCGCGCAGCTGGCGCTGCAGCTCCACGTCCACCGAAAATTCCTTGAAACCGCTGATCAGCGAATCCAGCACGTCGAGAAGCGGCTCGCAGGCCCGCTGGAACTCGATCACCTCCCCGGACAGTTGGTATATTCGGCGCGACACGTTGGGCTCCCCGCCGAACACCTGATCCTCGATCTCACCGATGTCGTTGCGCAGCCCCAGTAACACGGGTAGGTAGTCGTCCACGATCCGGTCCAGGATCGCGTACAGCACTGCCAGCGGCCCGCGTTTCAGCAGGCCAGGTTCGGCCTCCAGGCGCTGGCGGACCTCCGCCAGATCCGGTTCGTCGGCATGCCGGATGGTGATGACGAAGTCCTGGCCCATGAACACATGCAGCTCGCCGATCTCTACTACCTCGGTCGGGTCGACGTAGCGGGCCGGGCGCAGCACCGCGAACAGGGTGTCGCCATAGCGTTCCAGCTTCGGCCGCTGGTGGGCGTGTACCGCGTCCTCGACGGCTAGCTTGTGCAGACCGAATTCGGCGGCTACCGAGGCGATCTCCTGCTCATCGGGTCGGTAGAGCCCGATCCAGGCCAGGCACGGGCTGCCGTCTGCGCACTGTTCGCGCAACAGCTCGTAGGTCATCTCCAGCGACTCGGGTGCCACGCAGCGCCGGCCGTCGGCGTACACCGCGTTGTCCACGACCGTCATCGGCCACCTCCTCACCGCATCGTGCCAGTTAGCTGTGACCGACGTAGGTCCCGCTTGGCGGGGAATACGGCTGATGAGGATGTCATGCTTGGTAGGGCTAGGGGCAAGCGTCGCTCGGATTGCCGCTTGGGCCTAACGGCGGGCAGGAACTTCATAAAATGTCGACTGCTCGCAGCGAAGGCCGGTACGAAGATTGGCGCCGAGCTTCGTAGAACGCTGGAGGAATGATCTTTCACGGTTTGCGTGCTTATTCCCGGCTTCTTGGTGTCGACCTCGCCAGCTGTGATGTCGCGTCCCTCCGCGCCACGCCCCGGAGCTGCTGTGGGGACATGGGACGTTGAGTGTCACCAGATCTTGACGCGCTGGTCGGGGAGGCGGAACAGTTTGTCGCCTTCTTTGACACCGAATGCGGCGTAGTACTCCGGCAGGTTGCTGACGACGCCGTTGGCGCGGAACTGATTGGGACTGTGGGGATCGCTCAACAGCTGCACGCGCAGCGCCTTGTCCCGTGCCTTGCCACGCCATACCTGCGCCCATCCCAAGAAGAACCGTTGCTCTCCGGTGAAACCGTCCATGACAGCCGCCGGCCGATCGCCAAGCGACAGCCGGTACGCGCGCATCGCCACCGTGAGGCCGGATAGGTCGGCGATGTTTTCCCCTAGGGTCAGCTCGCCGTTGATGTGCTCGCCGGGCAACGGCTCGTAGGCCGCATACTGGGCCACCAGGGCAGTGGTGCGTTCGGTGAACCGTTGCGCGTCCTGCGGCGTCCACCAGTCGCGGAGGTTGCCGGTTCCGTCGAACTTGCGGCCCTGGTCATCGAACGCGTGGCTGATCTCGTGGCCGATCACCCCGCCGATTGCGCCGTAATTGACGGCATCGTCGGCGGTCGCGTCGAAGAACGGCGGCTGCAGAATCGCGGCTGGGAACACGATCTCGTTCCGTGATGCGCTGTAAAAGGCGTTGACCGTCTGTGGCGTGGTAAACCATTCCTCACGGTCCACTGGTTTGCCGAGCCGGTCGAGGTCGCGCTGGTGTTCGAGCTGGGCTGAGCGCAGCATGTTGCCCACCAGGTCGCCGCGGTCGACCCTGAGGTTCGAGTAGTCCTTCCACTTTTCCGGATAACCGATGTTGACGGCCAGCTTGCTGAGTTTGTCCCGAGCCTGTGCTTTGGTTTCGTCGCCCATCCAGTCCAAGCCGTCGATGGACGAGCGGAAGGCGTCGATCAGCTTGCTGACCAGAGCGTCGATTTGTTGTTTGGCATCCGGCGGGAAGTGCCGCTGCACATATCGTTGGCCGAGCAGATCACCAAGCGCGCCGTCGACCGTGGCGACACCTCGCTCCCAGCGTGGTCGATTTTCCTGCTGCCCAGCCAGATCCCGGCCGCGGAAGTCGAAGCGCGCTGTGACGAAGGCATCGCTGAGGTAAGCAGCGAGGCTGTCGATGAGCTTGAACTTCAGGTACGGCTTCCACTCCTCCAATGGCACGGAGGTCAGCGCGCCGCCCAGCGCAGTGAAGTAGCTGGGCTCGGCGATGATGAAATCGGGGGTATTCACCCCTGCCGCGTCGAGATAAGTTTTCCAGTCCAATCCGGGAGTCTGCGCACTGGCATCGGCGACGGTGAACTTGTTGTAGGTCGCCGTCGCGTCCCGTTCCTGCGCAGCGGGCCACTGGACCTCGGCGAGCCGGTTTTCCATGGCAAGCACCCGGCTGGCTGCGCCGTCCGGATCGGCGACGCCGGCCAGACCCAGGACACGTGCAGCGTAAACCCGCAACTGCTCGCGAATCGTCACGAACTGCGGATCGGACTTCAGGTAGTAGTCCCGGTCGGGCATGCTGAGCCCGCCCTGCGAGACGCCCGGTATATAGGCCGTCGCATTCTTGGCGTCCTGGGTGACATACAACGCGATGGGACTGGGAACTGCCTTGGTGGCGCTGTCGGCGAAGTACCCGAGGAGGTCGGTCGGGGTGGCAAGGGCGTCGATGCGACCCAGTGACTCCTTCAGCGGGCTGGCCCCGAGCGCCTCCAGCCGTGCGGTGTCCAGGAAGCTTGCGTAGAAGTCACTGATCTGCTGATCTGCGGTGCCGGCCGCGCCGCCGCGGGCCGTGCTCTCCTCGATGATTGCTCGCAGGTGCTGTCGAGACTGGTCGGTCAGCACGTCGAAGGCGCCGTATCGGGACCGGTCGGCCGGAATCTCGGTGGTGCGAAGCCACTCGCCGTTCGCGAAGCGGAACAGGTCGTCCTGCGGGCGCACCTGGCGGTCGTATCCGGGTAGCAGCAGTCCTGATCCCGGTGGCGGTGGTGTGCTTGCACAGGCCGCGACCATCCACACCAGTGCGGCCAGCACGCCAACCAGTAGCCGAGATCGGTTCACTGCACCCCCAAGGAGAGAAGATCGACCATAGAACGGGACCGGTGAGAATGACATGACGTCACGGCGCATCGGCGTGGCGGCTAGTCGACGATGGAAGGTGAAGAGGAGCCATGCGAACGTTGACATACTTCATCGGCTTGAGCATCGACGGCTTCATCGCCGGGCCCGGTGGTGAGATCGGTTTCTACCGGTGACCGAGATCTCGGCGTGCAGCATTTCCCGAAACGCTGCCGACGCACGGCCGGGCGGCACTTGCTACACCTATCGACCCCGCCCTGGAGCATCACGCGGTGCCCGGACCTGAAGGGGAGGCGTGTTGTTAGGCGCAGGGCCGTAATGCGATGCGCGGGACTGTCTCGTTCTGCGGCGGTGGGGGAGGTGGGGTGCCGTTGCCGAAGGGGCGGCCGCCCAGCAAGTGACGGTCGTGTGGGTGCAGCCAGCCGGTCAGGTCGGGTCCGGCGGGCACGATGCCGGTTGGGTTGATGTCGCGATGGACTTGGTAGTAGTGGCGCTTGATGTGGTCGAAGTCGATGGTGTCGCCGAAGCCGGGCGTGGAGAACAGATCGCGGGCGTAGGCCCACAGCACCGGCATCTCAGTCAGTTTGTGCCGGTTGCACTTGAAGTGCCCGTGATAGACCGCGTCGAAGCGCACGAGGGTGGTGAACAGCCTGATGTCGGCTTCGGTGATGGTGTCGCCGACGAGGTAGCGCTGATGCGCCAGGCGGGCTGACAGCCAGTCGAGCCGGTCGAACAGGCGGTGGTAGGCCGCCTCGTAGGCGTGCTGGGTGCCGGCGAAGCCGCAGCGGTACACCCCGTTGTTGACATCGGTGAACACGACACGGTTGACCTGGTCGATCTCGGCACGGTGATCTTCGGGGTAAAGGTTCGGAGCTCCTGGCCGGTGATGGGCCCGCCACTGGGTGGACAGGTCAAGGGTGATTTGGGAGTAGTCGTTGGTGACGACCTGGCCGGTGGGGATATCGACGATGGCGGGAACGGTGACGCCCCGGTCGTAGCCGGGGAAGCGAGCGAAGTAGGCCTCCTGGAGCCGCTCGATGCCCAGGACGGGGTCGCGCCCGCCGGGGTCGAGGTCGAATGTCCAACTCCGCGCGTCATGCGTCGGTCCGGTCACGCCCATGGACAACGCGTCTTCAAGGCCAAGGAGGCGGCGCACGATGATTGCCCGGTTGGCCCACGGGCAGGCTCGGCTGACCACGAGGCGATACCGGCCTGGTTTGACCGGGAAGCCGTCGCGCCCGTCGGCGGTGATGCGCGTGGCGATGTAGCGCTGGTCGCGGGTGAACTCGCCGGTGCGGCTGACGTAGCTGCCGGCGGCTGCGGTATCAGGCATCGTCATCTCCGTAGGCGTGGCGGCGGACGCTGCCCGTTCACTCGGCGCGCAGGAGCGGACAGCATTCGACGATAGTGGCTGGCGGTCCGTCTCGCCCTCCGACGTTGCACGCAGGCCGACCTACACCGACGAAGGCGGAGGCCTGATGCCGAGGCCGCCCTTGAGGATATCGATCGCTACTTCGGCCAGCACGGAGTGCAGCACATAGGTAGCGCCGGTCGTGAACTCGACAGCACCGACGCCTGAACGGGCTGGAACGTCGAAGGCGTCGAGTTCACGGACTTGAGGCTCAACGGACTCCGGCCATGAGCCGGTGGATCGTGGGACTGAGTCCGACGAGGATCACGCCGACTGCGATCGCGGCTATGCCCAGGATGCCGAAGTAGGACGCCTCGTGCTCTGGGCTGTAGAAGCTGGCGAGCGATCCGGACAGCGCCGTACCCAAGGCGATGGACAGGAAGTACAGCGCTACCGTCTGGCTGCGAAACACCCTCGGAGAAATCTTGGTGGCCAGTGACAGCCCGACCGGGGAGATCAGCAGCTCCCCGAGCGTGAATACGAACACGATGACGGCGATGGCGAGTAGCGGGCTGGTGGGTCCGACACCGCCGGCCCAGGGCAGGAACAGCAGGAAAGCCAGGCCGATGACGACATTGCCGACCGCGAACTTGATCGCTGTCGACGGCTGGCGGGACCCGAGCTTGATCCACAGCACCGCGAACACCGGTGCCAGCAGGATGATGAACACCGGATTGAACGAGATCACCCACTCCGTAGGCATCTCCCAGCCGAAGAAGCTCTTGTCGACCCGCTGATCGGAGTAGATCGTCAGGACCGTGAATTGCTGCTGGTACAGCGACCAGAACACCGCGTTGACAAGAAACAATGGGATGAACGCCAACATCCGGCTGCGCTCCGCCACCGTAATCTTCGGGCTGGCCAGGATGACCACGAAGTACACCACCGTGGCCACCCCACACAGGACCACGACGACGTCCGACAGGTTCGCCGCCGTGATCACTCCACTGGTCACCAGGACGGCGATTGCGGCGACGCCCACCACGGCGGCGCCCGCAAGCATGGTCCACCGGGAACGGGGCAGCGGGTTGGGCACGGTGCTCGCTTCGGTGCCCAGATTGCGGCGTCCCACCGTGTACTGGATCAAGCCGGCGGCCATGCCGATGGCGGCCACGCCGAAGGCGTAGTGGAAACCGAGCGTGGATCGGGTGAGCCCGGTGAGCAGCGGCCCGAACAGCGCACCGATGTTGATGCCCAGGTAGAACAGCGAGAAACCGGCATCCCGGCGGTCATCGTTGGCCGCGTACAGGGTTCCGACGACGGCCGTGGCGTTGCCTTTGACCCCGCCGCTGCCCAGAGCGACACACGCCAGGCCCACGCCGACGCCCACGAAGCCTGGCAGGACCGCCAGCGTGATGTGGCCAGTCATCACCAGAACGGCGCTGTAGAACAACGTCCTCTCGGCGCCGAGCACCCGATCGGCCACCCAGCACCCGGCGATAGTCGAGACATAAACCAGCCCGCCGTAAGCGCCGACCAGGCTGATGGCCGTGGCCTGGGGCAGCCCGAGCCCGGGGTTGGTGCCGGCCACCTCGTAATACAGGTACAGCGTCAGCGACGCGAGCATCCCGTAGAAGGAGAACCGTTCCCACATCTCAACGCCGAACAGGTTGGCCAACCCCCGGGGGTGCCCGAAGAACGCCCGGTCGGTGCGGGGATTGGTGACGGTGCTGCTCACTTGCCGAACTGTGCTCTTGGAGACATCTCAGCGCCAATCGGCAAGGTGTTCGGCCACGACGGCACCGTTCAGCTGTGGGATGCCGTGCGGGGCCGAGCATGTTTGGCGGACGGTCGAAGCGGGTACTCCGCAGCGCCAATTCGCTTGCCCTGAACTAGAGCAGGGACTAGGCAGAAGAACACCACCACGACCTGTTCGGCGACGTAACTTCGGATCGGGGGATGCCGTGCCCAGGTAGGTACTACGGACGGTTGGCCTTCGTCCGTTCGGGGATCCCTGTGATGGCCCACTGCGATCCAGTGCTGGCCTCGCCGAACCGCACCGGAGCGGGGATCGAACTAACTCGGTTATCGAAAGCGACTGTTGAGTCGAGCAGGTGGCTCACTGTTCACACGGTTTATTCGACGAAGTGAGCCGCCCAGGGGGACATTATGGCTGCGCCTATGCATCAAGACACGTTGAACCATCCGTACGTTCACGGTGAGTTGCCGGGACCCCGTTCGGCCGAGCTCCTGGCCAACCAGGAGCGCAGGGAGTCCAACGCCAGGGTGTACCCGCGGCATCTACCGATCGCCATAGCCGACGCTGCGGGCAGCTTCGTTCGCGACCTCGATGGCAACGTCTTCATCGATTTCCTCAACGGTGCCGGTGTGCTGCCGTTGGGGCATAACCATCCAGAGCTGGTTCACGCGGTGGTTGAGCAGCTCGGGGTGTTCACCCACGGTCTGGACTTCCCGACCCCGGCCAAGGACGCCTTCACCGAGGCGCAGCTGTCCATGCTGCCGCCGGGCATGCGAAACCGGATGAAGGTGCACTTCTGCGGGCCAACTGGAGCCAACGCAGTTGACGCCGCGCTGAAGTTGTGTAAGACCGCGACCGGCCGCGGTGACGTCATCTCCTTCCAGGGTGGCTTCCACGGCACCACTCATGCCGCGATGGCGCTGACCGGGCTGGTGGCCAACAAGGCGCCCGTTCCCAACGGTGTACCCGGTGTGCACTTCTTCCCGTACTCGTCGTGCAGTAGCTGCCCGGTGGGCCTCACCCCCCAGACCTGCACCACCAACTGCGTGCACTACCTGGAGCGGGCGCTGCAGGACCCCAACGGGGGAATACCGTTGCCGGCGGCGGTCGTGATGGAGATGGTGCAAGGTGAAGGTGGTGTCGTGCCTGCCCAGCCGGACTTCGTCCGGCGAGTGCGCGAGCTGACCCAACAACTCGACATCCCGCTGGTGGTCGACGAGGTGCAGACCGGCTGCGGTCGCACCGGCACCTGGTTCGCCTTCGAGCAGTACGGCATCGAGCCGGACGTCATCATCGCGTCGAAGGCGCTGAGCGGAATCGGGACCCCGGTTGCGCTGATTCTGTACGACCAGCGCCTGGACGTCTGGGCTCCTGGTGCGCACACCGGGACCTTCCGAGGCAACCAGCTTGCCTTCGCGGCGGGGATTGAAACGATCCGCATTTTCCGCCGTGATGATGTGCTGGGCAACGTGCGGCAGCGCGGCGAGCAGATCGCCCGGACGCTGGCCGGGCTGCGGAACAACCCGTGGGTGCGCGAGGTTCGGGGCCGTGGGCTGATGTGGGGCATCGAGCTCGCTGATCCATTGGGCAGCCGACCGGCAGGGGAGCTGGCCGAGCAGGTTCAGGCGGCGGCGTTGCGTCGCGGGTTGATCCTGGAGCTCGGCGGCCGCAACGACTGCGTCGTGCGGATGTTGCCACCTCTGAACGTGACCGCCGAGATCATCGACACCGCGTGTTCGATCTTCTTCGAAGCATTGCAGGAGTGTTGCCCGTCAACCCTGTGGTCACCGGGACCGCTGATGTCAATCAACTGATTGACCCGACGCCGGTAACCCGACTGCCGGCGGATCACACCTGACAAGGCGAAGGCCACGGCTGATTCGAGGGGGCATCATCAATACGGGGGTAGGCAACCTTGTTGATCTCGAACTCCGCAGGGTAGCCCCGGCTAAGGGCGTCCTGATCTGGGAGCACTCTGAGGATACGATCCGGTGGCGACCCGGTGAACGTCTCAATCACCTGTTCGAGGATTTGTGCGACCGGATGCAACACGGTGACATGCAGTGCGGTGACCTACATCGTGGCCGGCTCGCCGTGGATACCGATGACACCGCGCTCACCCATGGCCAGTTGGATGCACGGGCCAACCAGCTCGCGCGTCATCTGCTGGCTCAAGGAGCCCGGCCGGGTGATCGGATCGGGCTGCTGTTCGACCATGCCGTGCACTCCTACATCGGCATGCTGGCCGTACTTAAGATCAACGCGGCATACGTGCCGCTGGACGTCGGTTTCCCGGCCGATCGGGTGTCCTTCATCGTGGGCGATGCCGACGTCGGCATGGTTGTGTCGCTGTCACACCTGCGAGACCGCGTCGGGCACCTTCCCGCCACGCTGCTGTGTGTGGACGAGATCGCGGCGCAGATAGCGGCGCACGATGACCACCGGCTCACCGCCGTGGAGCAGGGTGACCCGGTCGATGAGCTGGCCTACATCATCTACACGTCCGGGACCACCGGTCGGCCGAAGGGCGTGGCGATCGAGCACGGCAGCATCTGCAACTTCGTGCGCGTTGCCGCCGAGGTGTACGGCATCACGTCCGGCGACCGGGTCTACCAGGGCATGACGATCGCCTTCGACTTCTCGGTCGAAGAGATCTGGGTGCCCTGGATCGCCGGGGCCACCCTGGTCCCCAAGCCGAGCGGTTCCAGCCTGCTGGGCGCCGAGCTGGCGGAGTTCCTGCAGTGCAAGCGCATCACCGCGTTGTGTTGCGT
>JALZCO010000474.1 GCA_030863015.1 Actinomycetota bacterium | reverse complement strand
CTGCTGGCGATCGCCAAGTACAGCGACCGGTACGTCATCCCCAGCGCGGCCGGCTCGGACGCGCACCGGCTCGACGCCCTGGCCACCGGGTGCAGCCTGGACTCCGACGGCGGTCCGGGCATGACTGCCTTCGACGTCATGGACGACAAGTTCCACCTGACCGTCCAGCTGCCGGACAGCAACGGTGCCGCGGCGCCGCCGGACAAGGGGCGCCGGATCAATCTGCTGAACTGGGACGGCAAGAACACCAATGGCCTGTTCGCCGCTGCTCCCGGCACCAATGGGTCGGCGAAGGACCCGGCGCCCGCGGCGGAGCCCACCCGATGAGCCCGGCTTGGCCGCGCCGAGCGCGTTCTGGCGACAGAACGCAGTCACATGCCCCTGATAAGTGCGTTCAGTCCCCAGAATGCGATCGGGATCGGCGGATGGTGTGGCGGCTCGCCGCACTGTTGCTGGACTACCCGACACAGCAAACCTTGGACATGCTCGACGAGCTGCATGCAGGGGCTGGGTCGCTGCCCGGGCCCGCAGGGCCCGCTCTGGCGTCGTTCGTCGAGCACGTGGGCCGGACGCCACCGATCGAGCTGGCCGCGTACTACGTGGAGACCTTCGACCTGCGCCGTCGCAATTGCCTGCATCTCAGCTACTACGCCTACGGTGACACGCGCAAACGCGGCATGGCGCTGCTGCGGTTCAAGCATGCCTATCGGACGGCGGGTGTCACGCTGGGCGAGCATGAATTGCCAGACCATCTGGCGGTGGTGCTGGAGTTCGCCGCGACCGTCGACCCGGTAGCCGGTCGGCGGTTGCTCGTTGAATACCGGCCGGTCGTGGAGCTGCTCAGGCTGTCCTTGCAAGAGTGCGGGTCGCCCTATGCGGCGGTGCTCGACGCGGTGTGCGCCACCCTGCCCGAGCTCAACGTCGCAGACCGGCGCCGGGTCGCCGAGCTGGCTGCGCAGGGTCCACCGGAGGAAGAGGTGGGCCTGGAGGCGTTCGCGATGGACCCGATGCTGCAGGAGCAGATGGGAGGACGCCGGTGACCACCCTGATGTGGCTAACCGTGCCGTACCTGGCGTTCACCTCGTTCGTGGTCGGTCACATCTGGCGCTACCGGCATGATCAGTTCGGCTGGACCACCCGATCGTCGCAGCTCTACGAGAGCAGGCTGCTTCGGTTGGGCAGTCCGTTGTTCCACTTCGGACTGCTGGCGGTGCTGTTCGGTCATGTGCTCGGCATCGGTGTGCCGGCCGGCTGGACCGCGGCGCTCGGTGTGTCCGAGCACTCCTACCATCTGATGTCGGTCTCCATCGGCACGGTGGCCGGCCTGGCCACGGTCGCGGGGCTGGCAATCCTGCTCTACCGGCGGATCACCGTAGCGGCGGTGCGCAAGGCCACCACCATCATCGACAAGATCATGTACCTGTTCCTGACCGCCGCCATCGTCACGGGGATGCTCAACACGGTGGGCAGCAACCTGCTCGGTGGCGGCTACGGCTACCGAGCCACGGTGTCGCCCTGGTTTCGCAGCCTGTTCACCCTTTCTCCACAACCGGAGCTGATGGCCGGTGTCCCGCTCAGCTTCCAGGTTCACAACCTCGTCGTGCTCGTTCTGTTGGCTACCTGGCCATACACCCGCCTGGTGCACGTGTTCAGCGCACCGCTGGGTTACCTGATCCGGCCCTACGTCGTCTACCGCAGTCGCGACGCCCACCCGGGCGCGCGCCGCTACGCCCGCGCCTGGGAGCAACCCGCACCGACACCCTCCAGCTCTCGCCGCTAGCTGGCGCTCGCTGACCGGCGAGCGTCCCCGAACCTGTCGTGACCGTAAGGCACACTGCGCCGGGTGACGGTTCACCTCACCTCCGACACCGCGCAGGCGCGAAAGGCGCGTGGAGCCTTCTTCACGCCGCCTGAGCTGTGCCGGTACGTAGCCAGCTGGGCGATCCGCTCGGCTTCGGATGAGGTGCTGGAGCCTTCGTGTGGAGAGGCCGCATTCCTGCTCGCCGCCGGAGAGCGGCTCGACACGTTCGCCGCATTGGCGGGCAAGCCGCAAGGTGGCCAGAACGGGATCGGCTTATGTGGTATCGAGTTACATCCCGAGAGTGCCCGGCAGGCGGAGGCGCTCGTCCGGGCCGCTGGCCATGCGGTGCACGTGATCGCTGGAGACTTCTTCCTCATCCCGCCGGTCAGCCGCTACGACGCGGTCATCGGCAACCCCCCTTATGTTCGTTATCAGGACTTCGCCGGCGAGGCCCGGGCCCGCAGCCGCGAGGCAGCGCTTCGAGCCGGCGTGGCACTGACCCGGCTGGCTTCCTCATGGGCTGCGTTCACGGTGCACAGCGCGCTGTTCCTGAAGCCGGGTGGCCGGCTCGGGCTGGTACTTCCGGCGGAGCTGCTGTCGGTGAATTACGCCGCTGAGGTGCGCAGGTTCCTCATGCAGCGGTTCGCGCGCGTGCGTTTGGTGCTGTTCACCGAACGGGTCTTTCCAGGAGTTCAGGAGGAAGTCGTTCTGCTGCTCGCCGACGGCTATGACCAGGGGCCAGCCGACCATTGCGAACTCCAGCAGCTCCCTACCGCTGCAGACTTGGCGGGTGCAGCTCCGCTGATCCGGACATGGAAACCGGACCCGGTCGAGGGCAAGTGGACCTCGTCACTGCTGTCCACCGCGGCGCGGGAAGCGCACCTGACCCTGCAACGAAGCGGGCAGTTCACCACACTGCAATCCTGGGGTGAGACCACCCTGGGTATGGTCACAGGCAACAACAAGTACTTCGCCCTGCCCGCAGACCGCGCCGCTGAACTTGGCCTGCGCCACGATGAACTGCTCCCGGTGTCTCCGCCAGGGTCGCGCCACCTGCGCGGCCTGGCCTTCACTGCTGCCGCCCACCAACAGCTGGCCCGGACCGGATCGTCGACCTTGCTGTTCCGACCAGCAGCTCAGCCGTCACCAGCAGCCAGGCGCTACATCCGAGCCGGCGAGCAACTCGGGGTGCACACCGCCTACAAGTGCCGGGTTCGCTCGCCGTGGTGGCGGGTACCACTCGTTCCACCAGCTGATGTGTTGGTGACCTTCATGTACGCGGACAGTCCC
>JALZCO010000198.1 GCA_030863015.1 Actinomycetota bacterium | reverse complement strand
GTTCTTGATTGCTGGGCTGACCGCTGCCGCGGGTTCGGTGCTGCTGGTCACCGACCACCGGCGCCGTACCGCTCACCAGCGGGAGCGGCGTCGCTGGGCGGCACTACGCGGGTGGCAGTTCGTGCTGTCAGACCCCGTGCTGGCGGATCGCTGGCGTCACGGCGTGATCGCTCGGGGTGGCGCCGGGATAGCCCGCGACCTGGTGTTCGGCAGCTTGTTCACCCCGCTTGGCCGTCGTTGGGTGCGGGTTTTCGACCACGAGCAGGGCGGCCAGGTCTGCAGCGTGGTGGTCGCGGTGCAGCGGCGAATCCACGTTGGCGAGCTGGTGGCGGAGCTATGGTTGCCGGATCAGCCGTTACCGAATGACCCTGACCTGGAAGCGCTCGGTCTGGTGGGGGAGCGGGCCGCCTTCGTCACCGACCCGGCCCGGATGCGGCCGCTGATCACTCCCGAGCTGGTCTTCGCTTGCGATGCGGTGGGCGGGGACATTCCGGTTATCTGGATGGAACAGAGCTGGGTGCTGGCCGCGGCGCCGGCTACCGCCACGCCCACCCGGCTGGAGCGCCTGCTGCGTGCCCTCGACGAGATCGCCGATCTACTCGACGGCGACGACACCGTAGTGGCCAACCAACCTTCCGAGGCCATCGATTCTGCGGACCGGTCCATATAAACCCATACAGCGGGCGCGACCTGGGTGCTGACGGTGCTGCTGGCGCAGTGGATGGGCCACCTCGGTTACCGGGACCCCATTGAGGTGTTGCTTCACTGAGTCACCTGCCGGGGTACTAGCGTCGGACCATGCCCGCCGCGCTGATCACTGCAACTTGCCATGGGCCAGGTTAGTGACGATCGACGCAATCGCGGTATCGGCGCGCTCGCTGGCGCCGGACCTGGCGCGGGGCGCGATGCTGCTACTGATCGCGCTGGCCAACGCCCACCTCTACCTGTACGGCCGCCCTATCGGCGTGCGCGGTTACCCTATCCCCGAGTCGACCGCGGAGCGGCTGATCGTGCTCGTCCAGATGGCCTTTGTGGACGGCCGCGCGTACCCGATGTTCGCCTTCTTGTTCGGCTACGGCATCGTGCAGTTGTGGCGCCGGGACATCAGCAAGGGCGTCAACGAGGTGGTTGTCCGCAAGGTCGTCCGCAGGCGCGGCTGGTGGATGATGCTCTTCGGCTTCCTGCATGCGCTGCTGCTGTTCTCTGGCGACATCATCGGTTCCTACGGCATGCTCGCCGTCGTGCTGGCCGGGCTGCTGATCCGGGCCCGTGCCGAAAGGCTACTGATCATAGCCGGCGTCTGGACAGTGCCGATCATGGCGTTCGGTGCGCTGCAAACCCTGCCGGCGCCTGAAGGCTCGAAGTCGTTCCTGCCGTCGATGTCGATCACCGATCCGCTGGCCGCAGCCGCAATCCGGGCCATCGAATGGATCCAGCTCACCGTCGTCCTGTCGGTCTTCAGCCTGGTGCCCGCCCTGCTGGTCGGAGTCTGGGCGGCGCGGCGCCGGCTGCTCGACGAGCCGGAGCGGCACCGGCCGCTGCTGATCCGCGTCGCGGTGCTCGGCGTGGGACTGGCTGCCGTCGGTGGTCTACCGATGGCGCTGATGGCGGCCTCATGGTGGCCCGAGCCGTCGATGCCGGCGACTGCGCTCTCGGGCGTCGCGCACGCCCTGACCGGTTACGCCGGCGGGGTGGGTTACGCCGCGATCGCCGGGCTCATCGCCATCAGGGTCCGCGACCGCAGCCGGGACCGTCCCGGTCCGGTGATCACCGCGCTGGCCGCCTGCGGACAGCGGTCCATGACGTGTTACCTGCTGCAGTCCGTGGTATTCGTGGCGGTGCTGGCCGCCTACGGCGGTGGCCTCGGTAACCGGCTCGGGCTGGTGGAGATCGCCGTCCTGGCTACCGTGACCTGGGCACTGATCCTGCTCCTGGCTGAGTGGATGAGCCGTCGCGGCTACCGAGGTCCGGCCGAGGTGCTGCTCCGCCGGCTCACCTACGGGCGGTCCATATAGCCGCGTTCTGGAGAGAGCTAGCCTCGAACCATGAGCACTGCGTTGATTACTGGGCCCACCGCTGGGCTGGGGGCTGCGTTCGCGCGCAGGCTGGCCGCTGAGGGTTACGACCTCGTGCTCGTCGCCAGGAATGCGGGCCGCCTGCAGCAGTTGGCCGCGGAGCTGTCGCAGCGATGCGGGGTGAACACGGAGGTGCTGCCCGCCGATCTGGCCGACGCTGCCGCGCGGGAGCGGGTCGAGCGGCGGCTTCGCGACGGAGACCCAGTGGAGCTACTGGTAAATAACGCCGGCTTCAGCACTGCCACCGAGTTCGTTGACGCCGACGTCGCGGACCTGCAGGCCCAGCTGGACGTCAACGTGACCAGCGTGCTGCGGCTGACTCACGCCGTGTTGCCGGGCATGGTGCGTCGCGGCCGGGGCGCGGTGATCAACGTGTCCAGCGTGGCCGGCTTCATGCCTGGGCGCGGCTCCACCTACGCCGCCAGTAAGGCGTATGTGACGATGCTGTCCGAGGGCTTGGCTACGTCATTGCAGGGCACCGGTGTGCAGGTGATGGCGTTGTGCCCGGGTTTGATCCGTACCGAGTTCCATGCCCGGGCTGGTATCGACAGGGCAGATACGCCGTCGGCGTTCTGGCTGGATGCTGACGATGTGGTCCGCGACTGCCTGGCCGACCTGCGGCGCGGGCGCACCGTTTCGGTGCCTGGGCTGCAGTACCGGGCCCTGGTTGGGCTGGTGGACGTGTTGCCCCGCGGCTTGGTCCGCCGGGTCACTGGCCGCACCGCACGTGGCCGCACCTGAGCGATCCGGTTCCTCCGGTCCGTGTGTGGCCGTTCATCGACGCTCTCGGACAAGGCGAGCCAGTGCTCCTGACCGCGGGTCGCCTGTGCCACGCTGTCTGATCGTGACGGGCATCGAGGCATCGGCTCGGAGTCGGCTGGTGGCATTGGTGCGGGAGCTGGCTGTGGTGCACGGCCGGGTCACGCTGTCCTCCGGTGCGCAGGCCGACTTCTACGTGGACCTGCGCCGGGTGACAC
>JALZCO010000175.1 GCA_030863015.1 Actinomycetota bacterium | reverse complement strand
ACCTCACCCTCCGGGGACTCATACGCATTGACGATGTCGGCGGTTCAGGATCACCGTGGCCGCTACTAGGTGGTTGTTGCGCTCGCCAGTGAGTCGGTCCTACCGACGGTGACAGCGGGCAGGTCGCCGCGGATGCGGCAGCTCGTCCACAGCGCAGCCATCGCCACGACCACTGAAGCGGCACCGAGCACGTGCAACGAGACGAGGATTTCGGGCACCCCGGTGAGGTATTGCACGACGCCCAACGCGCCCTGCGCGAGGACCACGGACATCAGCACCAGGTAGCGCTGCCAGGTGCGGCTGGGCACTCCTACCGCCCGCAACGCGAATCCCAGGCCGGCGAGCAATCCGAGAAAGCCGATGAGCAGATCGGCGTGAAGTTGCACCATGGCCGGCACCCCGACCGCGAGCCGGGGAGTGGCGGCGTCGCCGGCGTGCGGGCCCGCCGCGGTCACCAGTGTTCCAGCGACCAGCAGCGCCGCGAGTACTGCAGTGGCGGTGCCGAGCAAGCCGCGCACAGGTCCAGGCACCCACCAGCGCGGTGGTCCGTCGCCTTCGGCGTTGGCACCGACCAGCAGCACCGCCAGCCACACCAGCACCATCGATACGAGAAAGTGCATCGCGACGGTCCACCAGGCCAGCCCGGTGAGGACCGTGATGCCCCCGAGGACGGCCTGCAGCACAACACCGAGTGGCATCGTGGCGGCCAGCAGTACCAGCCGCCGGCGCCGTGGCCGGATCAGCAGCGCGACCACCAGGCAGGCCAGCGCGACGAGGCCGACCAAGCCGGTGAGCAAGCGGTTGCCGAACTCGATCCACTGGTGCAGCGCGGCGACTTCGGCATGCGGTTGCGGCACCAAGCTGCCCGGAAAGCACTGTGGCCACGTCGGGCAGCCCAGACCCGACCCGGTCACCCGCACGACCGTGGCGGTGACCGCGATGCGCCCTTGGGTGATCTGCGCGGAGATCGGAATACTCCGCGACAGGGCTGCAGGTATGCGGCTGCGAGCGGATGCGGTGGGCACGACACCGATGCTAGGACAGCCGCAGGGTGCCAGCGGCCAGCACACCGGCGCCGACGGCCCAGGCCAGCAGCACCCCCAGCGCGCCCCACGGGGTGACGCCGGTGACCAAGGTCGCGTGCAGGCCCTCGGCCAGCGCGCCGGAGGGCAGCCCGGCAGCGAGGACGGACAGCGGACCAGGCAGGGCCTGTACCGGTAGCGCGATGCCACCCGCCACGACCAGAAGTAGCCACACCGTGTTGGCGACGGCGAGCACCACCTCGGCACGAAGCGTCCCCCCGAGTAGTACCCCGAGCGCGCCGAACGCGGCAGTACCGGCGAGCACGAGCAGCCCCGCGGGAACCAGACCTGCCGGCTCCGGGCGCCAGCCCAGCGCGGCGGCCACCGCCCCGAGCACGACCAGCTGTACCAAGACCACCCCGAGCACCGCGAGCATCCGACCGGCGACCAGAGACCAGCGCGGAAGCGCGGTAGCGGCCAGCCGTTTGAGCACGCCGTAGCGGCGGTCGAAGCCCAGCGCGATGGCCTGCCCGGTGAACGCGGTCGACATCACCGCCAGCGCCAGGATGCGCGGAGTGACGTTGTCCACCCGGGGGTTGGGCACCGGTAGCACCGTCAGCGCTGTGAGCGCGATCAGCAGCCCCAGCGGGATGAGCAGCGTGAGCAGTACCTGCTCGGCGTTGCGCAGAGTGAGCACGAATTCAGTGCGAGCTTGGGTGAGCAGCATCCGCGACAGCCGGCCCCGGCCTGGTGCGGGCGTGAAGGTGCCTGGGGAGAAGCGGGTCATGGCCGTAGCTCCCGGCCGGTGAGTTCCAGGAAGACGTCCTCCAGGCTGCGTTTGGCCACCCGCAGGTCCTCGGCGAGCACTCCTTGCTGGGCGCACCACGCGGTCACGGTAGCCATCACTTGCGGGTCGATCAGGCCCTCGACGAGGTATCCACCGGGGCGCGGCTCACTGGCCTGGCATCCTTCGGGCAGTGCCGTGCGCAGCGGCCGAAGATCCAGACCGGGCCGGGCAGCGAACCGCAGCTGCCGTTGCGCACCCGCGGTGGTCAGCTCAGCGGGGCTGCCATGGGCCACCACCCGGCCATGGTCGACGATCACTACCTGGTCGGCCAGCGCCTCGGCCTCCTCAATCAGGTGAGTGGTGAACAGCACACTGACGCCATCTGCACGCAGCCCGCAGATGATGTCCCACACCAGCCGGCGGGCCTGCGGGTCCATTCCCGCGGTGGGCTCGTCGAGGAATACCACTTCCGGCCGCCCGACCAGGGCGCATGCCAGCGCAAGCCGCTGCTGCTGGCCGCCGGACAGCCGCTTGTAGGGCACCCGCCCGACACCGGTGAGCCCAAGCACGTCAAGCAGCCATCCGACGTCCAATGGGTGTGCCGCGCAGACGGCGACCAGATCGAGCATCTCAGCGGCCCGTACGCCCGGGTAGGCCCCGCCGCCCTGGGGCATCACGCCGATTCGGGGGCGCAGCGCGGCACCGTCGGCGATCGGATCCAGGCCCAGCACCCGGACCACTCCGGCATCTGGGTGCAGGAACCCCTCGCACACCTCCA
>JALZCO010000057.1 GCA_030863015.1 Actinomycetota bacterium | reverse complement strand
CCGCTGCCCAGTACCCGGACGATGGACGGACTGCCTCCGGTGACCGTTGTTCCGGTGGCGGTGAAATCGATCGGACCGCTGCCGTCGATCACGGTGCTGCGGGACGGCACGGTGGGTTTCGTGCCCGATCAGGCTGTTTTCCGAGATCCTGGCCAGGCCCGCGCAGTGCTGACTGACTACGCGAGGGAGATCGCCAACGGGCGGCGGGCGATGCTGACCGGGACCACGGCGTCGGCAGGGACGGCAGAATACCGGCTGCGGTTATCTCAAGAACGAGCCAACGCCGTCCGCGACCTCCTGGTGAGCCTCGGCGCTCCGGCTGATCGGATCGATACCCAAGGTTTGGGCAGCGACTTCCCCGGATACGTCAAGGATCAAGACGCGCAGGGCAACCTCGATCCCATCCCGGCTGCGCAAAATCGACAGGTGATCATTGAGTTGACCTGATTTTGTGCAGCTCTGGACGTCCCGAACTCAACAGCAGAGCTGCCCTGGTGGCGTGGAACAGCTCTGCTGTTGAGTTCGGGACATTCAGGGCTGTCGAGTCGACGATCAGCGCATCAGGCGGCGCCGTAGACGCCTGGGGCGACGGGACGGGTAGCGCCAGCAGGCAGATCAAGTTGCCATGGCCATCTATCGGTGGCGGATGCGGGTAGTGCGCGGTTAGTACGTCCGGCCATCGCAGGTGGCGGGCGCCTACACGTCAGAGTGTGGCGGCTGGGTGCCTCGCTGCAGTGATTGGAGCGTAGGACCGTTCATCCAATCGCAACGCTGCGCCGTGCGGTGGACCTACGGTCTGCCGCACTGGTCAAGACGTGCGGCCAAGTGGATATATCAGAATGGAATGTGATTCAGAACTGCCTGGGTAGGGAATACTGAAGTCCGCCCTCATGGCTGACGGGGGCGATCAGGCCACGGTGGGACTTTGTTAGGCGCATGTCAGTGGGTGGTGCCCGCATGCTTGCCGCCGGCGAAGGGTGGACAGGCTTGGGGGCCGACGATGGTGCGGACATACGGGGTGGAGCCGGCGGCGGTACTGCGTCCCCGGAAACACCGGTTGGGGTGGTGGACGCGCGTTGCCGTGCAGGCGGGGTTGGCGGCGGCGGCGTTGTCCCGGTGGCTGCGACTGGGGACTGGGTCGATCATCGGTGGCCGGGTGACGTTGGCCCTGGACCACCGTGCGTTGCAGCGCTTGGCGGCTGGGCGGCGGGTGGTGTTGGTGTCGGGAACCAACGGTAAGACCACGACCAGTCATCTGATCGCGGCGGCGGTGCGCACTGTAGGGCCGTTGGCGCACAACGCCGGCGGCTCGAATATGTCCGACGGGGTGGTGGCGGCGCTGGCCGACGCTCCGGACGCCGACTACGCGGTGATAGAGGTTGACGAGCTGCACCTGGCCGCCATCGCCGAGGCAGTCGACCCGATGGCGGTGGTTCTGCTGAACCTGACCCGTGACCAATTGGATCGAGCGACTGAAGTAGGGGCGATCGCGGCCGCCATCCGCCACGCGTTGGCTCGGCACCCACACACGGTGGTCGTGGCCAACGCTGATGATCCGATGGTCGTGTCGGCGGTCGGGGCGGCGTCGCGTGCGGTGTGGGTGGCGGCGGGAGCCAGCTGGTTGGGTGACGTGGCGACCTGCCCCCGCTGTG
This sequence comes from Actinomycetota bacterium, assembly GCA_030863015.1. Classification (GTDB taxonomy): domain Bacteria; phylum Actinomycetota; class Actinomycetes; order Mycobacteriales; family Pseudonocardiaceae. The sequence goes on along the minus strand of JALZCO010000057.1, from coordinate 10,888 downwards.
GCCACATGCTCACTTTCACGAACCCCGAGGTCACTACCGGGCTCACCGGCGGTGGCCGTGCCGAGCAGGAATGGGAATGTGCGTGTGGGCTGGTCCGGCCCATCCCCGACTGGTGGATCGAGGACGGCAAGGCGTGCACCGTGGACACGTTGCTACCGCTGGAGATCCGGTTGCCCGGCCAGATCAATATGGGCAACGCCGTCATGGCGCTGGCCGGTGCCTGCGCCGTCGGTGTCCCAGCCGACCAGGCCGCCCCAGCACTGCGTCAGGTAGAGGTTGTGGCCGGCCGATACGCCACGGTGCACCGCGGCGCACAGAACCTGCGCATGCTGCTGGCCAAAAACCCGGCTGGATGGGCCGGGATGCTGTCCATACTGAGTGAGCCAACGCCGCTACTGGTGATCATCAACGCCCGGGAGGCCGACGGGAGGGACACCTCCTGGCTGTGGGACGTTCCGTTCGAACAGCTCAGCTCCCGCCCGGTGGTGGCCAGCGGGGAACGTGCCGCAGACCTCGGTGTTCGGCTCAGCTATGCCGGGTTGGAGCACCAGACCGTCTCCGACCCGTTGGCGGCTTTGGCAGCACTACCGGAGGGGGCCGTGGACGTGGTGGCCAACTACACCGCCTTTCGTTACTTCCGCCGCCGGCTGAGCGAGGAACGGCAAGCAGCCGGATGAGCGCGGAGTCGACAATCACGATCGGTCTGCTCTTGCCGGACATTCTGGGAACTTACTCGGATGCCGGAAATGCCACGATATTGGCTCGACGGCTACGCTGGCGCGGCATTCCCGCCGAGATTCTTACTATCACTGCTCGCGACGTCCCGGCGACGACGTGCGAGATATACGTGCTGGGTGGCGGGGAGGACGCTGCTCAACAATTCGCCGCAGACTGGCTGCGTCGTCATAGCGGCCTACATCGGGCACTGGAAAGCAGCGCGATCACCCTCGCCGTGTGCGCCGGGTTGCAAATCCTGGGACGGTCGTTGAGCGATGCCAGCGGCCATCACTACCCGGGACTAGGTCTGCTGGATCTCGCCACCGCCCCCGGCCGCCAGCGCGCCGTCGGCGAGGTGTTGACCACCTGTGCGGTACCCGGCGTCGGCTTGCTGACCGGCTTCGAGAACCACCGCGGTGTCACGACCCTCGGCGCCGGCACAGCCTCGTTGGGACGAGTGATCACCGGTATCGGCAACGGTACCAGCGATGGCACTGGGTATCGCACCGAAGGAGTGCTCACCGACCGCGTCATCGGCACGTACCTGCACGGCCCCGTGCTGGCTCGCAATCCCGCCTTAGCCGATCACATCCTGCACAAGATTACCGGGCACCCCTTGCCCCCCCTCGAACTGCCTGACCAAACCGCCCTACGCCGCACATATCTGCACAACCGCACCTAACTGCCGTTTTCCCGCCTCCAGAACGCGCTTGCAGCGGTGAGCGACGAACGGTCGGCTCACCGAATCGGATAGGCCACGTCGCACACCTCGTCGGTTGGCCCGGCCGGATCGAAGTCGGTGAAGTAGACCTCGCGTGGGAAACCGGCGTCGGTCAACCCCTGCGAGCTGATCCACTGTTCCACCGCGTCATAGGCGGAGAGGATCTGCGGATGCTCGACCTGAGCCTTCCTGAGCCGAACATAGGCTTCCCGGTGCGCGGGTTCCCGGCGCATCGACGCGTCGGCCGAGCCCTCATGCGCTGGGTTGATCGGCGCGCAGACCTCGACGGGGCCATCGCTGTCCTCGTCGACCTCTCCGTGGTAGACGACGAACCACGATCCGGCCAGACCCCCGTGCGCCTGCGCGGTCTTGTCCAGGCGATCCATCGCCGCCCGGAGCCATTCGGGCAGCTCCGCCGCGTGCACATGCCGCTGCTCGGTGAGTACCAGCTGTTCGGGCACCTCTCGCTGGTGGATGTCGAACATCGCATAACTCCCTTGTCCGCCTGACAACTGGATCCGAAGGTGTGCCACCAGCTCCCGCTGGGAGGCGATACGACGCTCGACCGCCTCCCAGTAAGACTCGATCAGCGCAGCGGCGAGCGGATCCGGCGTCGACACCACCTGCTCGATCTCGGCCAGCGGCATGTCGATGCGCCGCAGCTGCGCAACCAACCGGGCCGTCGCCAGCTGACTCTCTCGATACCAGCGGTAGCCGCTGTCCTGGTCGACGTGGTCGGGTGGCAGTAAGCCCAGCCGGTCATAAAGGCGTAGTGCCTTCATCGACAACCGCGACCGGCGGGCAAACACCCCGATGCTTACCAGCGGATCCACCGCTGCACAGCCGACCGGGCTGCCCGGACACCCATACCGTCTAGGACGCTCTTCAACGCTCACCTGCACATCCTCCGGGCCGGGCGCTTCTCACCCGGCCAGTCCTACGGTCGTGCCTGCCCCAGGGGCAAGGTCAAGCACTCCCGGGCATGGGGAACCGGTCCTGCCCACGGTGCGTCGAACTCTCATCTGTCCGTAAGACGAGAGGCCGCGAGCCATGGACCAAGTGGATGTCGCCGACTGGCGGCACCGCGGTGCCTGCGGGACACACGATCCGGACCGGTTGTTCGTGGCGGGCGCGGCGCAGCAGCAGGCCAAGACCGTGTGCATCGGGTGTCCAGTGCGGGTGCACTGTCTGGCCGAGGCGCTGGACCGCCGGATCGAGTTCGGCGTGTGGGGCGGCATGACCGAAAGGCAGCGACGTGCGCTGCTGCAGCGCCGCCCGGACGTCCGCAACTGGGCCGAGCTGCTCGAAGGCGCCTCGCAGTACCACGCTCAATCACGGCTGACGGCGGGCTGCGCCGTGGTCAACAGCCTGCCGATCTCGCGCAATCCCGGGAGGTCGTGAACGTCGGCAGCCAGCGCGGGCGCAGTGGCCACCGCCACCGCTGGATGGGCTCTCCGGAACCGGGCCAGCAGCCGACGTTCCCGTTCGGTGAGGGTCACCCGGTCGGCGTGCAGCCGTAGCACCGCTGCAGCCAGTGGCGCCTTCCCTCCCCGTTCGAGCGCCTCGGCCACCGTCTCGGCCCGCGCCGCTGGGAGATCGGCGAGCACCGGATGCGTTCGGTTGAGTACCAGTCCGGCCAGCGGCATCGATTCGGTGGCCAACCGGTCGACGAAGTAGGCCGCCTCGCGTACCGCGTCAGTTTCCGGAGTGGCGATCACCACGAATGCGGTTCCGGGAGCGCGGAGCAGTTTATACGTGGCGTCGGCGCGCTCCCGGAATCCGCCGAACATGGTGTCGAAAGCCTGCACGAACGCCGAGGCGTCGGCCAGCAGCTGCCCGCCCAGAATCACCGACACCGTTCTGGCGAACAGTCCGAATCCGGCGCCAACCAGCCGGCGCACGCCGCGTCCGCCGGCCCGTACTGGTCCGGACAGCAGCCGGATCATCCGCCCGTCCAGGAACGATGACAGGCGTTGCGGGGCGTCCAGGAAATCCAGCGCAGAGCGCGAGGGTGGAGTATCGACCACGACGAGGTCCCAGCTACCGGCCGCCACCAGCTGCCCCAGTTTCTCCATTGCCATGTACTCCTGCGTGCCGGAGAACGACGAGGAAATGGTCTGGTAGAAGGGGTTGGCGATGATCTGGGCGGCCCGCTCGGGGCTGGCATGTGCCTGCACCATCTCGTCGAAGGTGCGTCGCATGTCCAGCATCATCGCGTGCAGCTGCCCGCCTGCCGCTTCGATCTCCTCGGTTGCTGCCACCCGGCGGGGATGGTTGGTCAGCTCCCGCAGCCCCAGCGATTGCGCCAGCCGTCGCGCGGGGTCGATGGTGAGCACCACCACCGACCGGCCTCGTTCGGCTGCGCGTAGTGCCAGCGCCGCGGCCGTCGTCGTCTTGCCCACCCCACCTGCGCCGCAGCACACCACCACGCGGATGGAGCGGTTATCGAGCAGCGCGTCGATGTCCAGTGCTGGTGGCGTCATCGCACTCCCTGCGCACGCAACACTTCAGCGAGCTCGTAGACACCCCCGAGGTCGACCCCGTCCACTCCGACCTCGGCGAGCTCCGGCAGCTCGATCAGCGGCATGCCGGCGTCGGCCAGCTTGGCGCGAGCCTGCTGCTCGGCGTCCACCCGCACCGCGTGCTCCACGGTCTCGGCGACCAAGCCCTCCAGCACGGCCGGGGCCAGATCAAGGCCGGCGGCGAGCAGCCCGGCCCGGATCCGGTCGGCATCGACCCGGCCGTTGGCCGCGGCGTTCACCGACCGGTCGGGCAGCCGGGGTGGCCGGGCTCGGTTGACCAGCACGGCCCCTGGGCGCAGGTCCGCCAAATCCAGCTCTGCCACGGTCTCCAGGGTCTCGGCTACCGGGAGGTCCTCGAGCAGGGTGACCACGTGGACCGCGGTGTCCGCTGAGTGCAGCAGCCGCACCACCCCTTCGCTCTGGTTGTGGATCGGGCCCGTCTTTGCCAGATCGGACATCGCCCTGGTGACGTCGAGGAACTTCACCACCCGCCCGGTCGGTGGGGCATCCAGTACCACCGCATCGTAGATATGGACGCCTTTGTTCGCTCGCGTGGTCGCCTCCTTGACCTTGCCGGTGAGCAGCACGTCTCGCAGCCCTGGCGCCAGCGTCGTGGCGAATTCGATCGCGCCCATCCGGCGCAGTGTCCGACCCGCGAACCCTAGGTTGTAGAACATCGCGAAGTACTCCAGGAGAGCCTCCTCGGCGTCTACGGCCAGCGCCCGCACCTCACCGCCACCGGGAGCGACGGCAATGCGCCGCTCCTGATAAGGCAGCGGAGGTGTGTCAAAGAGGTGCGCGATGCCCTGCCGCCCCTCGACCTCTACCAGCAGCGTCCGTCCGCCTCCGGTGGCCAGCGCCACTGCCAGCGCAGCGGCCACTGTCGTCTTGCCGGTCCCACCCTTGCCGGTAACGACATGCAGGCGGGCCCGCACCAGCTCGTCGGGCCACATGTCGTGAGCCTAGGCTGCTCACCGCTCGTGAGTGAGTAACAGTGTTCCAGCACTGAATGCCACTCACCAGCCATGGGAAGCACCCGCTAGCGTGCTACCCCATGGCAACCTGGGAGTACGCGACTGTGCCGCTGTTGACGCATGCCACCAAGCAGATCCTCGACCAATGGGGCGCGGATGGCTGGGAGCTGGTCACCGTGATGCCCGGCCCGACCGGCCAGCAGCTGGTGGCTTACCTCAAACGCCCGAAGTGAGCTGGCTACGCCAGCTGAACGAGCTTGGGTTGGCATTGCCGCCGGTGGCCACACCAGCCGGGGTGTACCTGCCAGCAGTGCGCAGTGGATCATTGGTGTTCACCGCCGGTCAGATCCCGCTGATCGATGGCGCAATGGCGGCCACCGGCAAGCTCGGTGCCGAGATCGACACCGAGCGCGGTAAGCAGCTGGCCCGCACCTGCGTGCTCAACGCGCTGGCCGCGGTGGACAGCCTGGTGGGGCTCGACGCGGTGGTCCGGGTCGTCAAGCTGGTGGGGTTCGTGGCCTCAGCGCCCGGCTTCACCGCCCAGCCTGCTGTGGTCAACGGTGCCTCCGAGCTGCTCGGTGAGGTGTTCGGCGCGGCGGGGACGCATGCCCGGTCCGCGGTGGGGGCCGCTGAGCTGCCGCTAGGCGCTCCGGTTGAGGTTGAGCTGATCGTCGAGGTTTGCTGAGCCGCGGTGGCCGTCAACGGGCCCGACGGGCCAGTCGCTCGGGTTCCAGAATCAGGACGCTTTTGCCTTCCAGGCGCAACCAGCCCCGGTGGGCGAAATCGGCGAGTGCCTTGTTCACCGTCTCCCGGGAGGCGCCCACCAGCTGAGCGATCTCTTCCTGGGTGAGATCATGGGTCACCCTGAGCATGCCGGCTTCCTGGATGCCAAAGCGCTGCGCGAGCTGAAGCAGTGCTTTGGCGACCCGTCCCGGCACGTCGGTGAAGATCAGGTCGGCGAGCATGTTGTTGGTCCGGCGCAGCCGCCGCGCTATCACTCGCAGCAGCTGTTCGGCGATTTCTGGCCGCTTATTGATCCAGTCCCGCAACGCAGCACGGTCCATGCTGACTGCGCTGACCTCGGTCACCGTGGTTGCCGTCGAGGTCCGCGGTCCCGGGTCGAAGATCGACAGCTCCCCGAACATGTCCGAAGGTCCGAACACCGCAAGCAGGTTCTCCCGGCCGTCGGCCGATTTGCGTCCGATCTTGACCTTGCCTGAAAGCACGATGTACAGGCGATCCCCCGGCTCGCCTTCGGCAAAGATGACGTGGGCACGCGGGAAGCTGACTGGTTCCAGTGTGGCGCTGAGCGCCTGAACCGCCGAGGGATCGACACCCTGGAAAATGCCTGCCTTGCTCAGAGGGTCGTTCACCGCGGTCCTCCAGTTGCCCCCCGGCGGAACCGGCCCCTCCGGCAGGGGACCTATCGGGCGCCGCCGATCACTGCAGTGGATTCTAGGACCGCTGCCGGGGGCGGCGTGACCTGATCAGGGCAACGCGACGTAACCGGCGCCGCTGGAACAGTTCCAAGGCACGGCCGATTCCACTACGGAACAGCGCTCGCACCTCGTCGGCCCTGGCGGTCTGCAGGAACTCTTCGACCTCTTTTTCCTGCACCGCGGCGTTGTCGTGCATAGCAATGTGGCGCAGGCGAGTCTCCAAACGCTCCATCGCGAGCGCGAAAAACATGATCAGTAGCGGGATGGCGGCAACGAACCAAACGGTCATGGTGCGGGTGATCCTGCCCCATCACCTGAATGGGGTGGGCGTGGGGTGGGCTTGCGGCGTGTCGCCCCCGTCACGATCCGCCATGCTGTCCGGCCCGTGCGACCGGACCAGCGCCACCTCCGTAAGCTGTGGGGGTGCCAGCCCGATCCCGTCGGTCCATCGATGGAGAGAGCCGTCTCGCTCTGATTCGGCGAGCTCGCCGAATGAACCGGGTACTGGCCACCGCCTACCCGGACGCGCATTGCGAGCTGGATTTCTCCACACCGCTTCAGCTGGCGGTCGCCACCATCCTTTCTGCGCAAACCACTGATAAGCGGGTCAACGAGACCACGCCAGAGTTGTTCCGCCGGTATCACAGCGCGGCCGACTACGCGGCGGCCGATCGGGACGAGTTGGAGCAGCTGATCCGGCCCACCGGGTTCTACCGGAACAAGACCACATCCCTGATCGGGCTCGGCGCCGCGCTGGTGGAGCGCTTCGACGGCGAGCTACCCAGCCGCCTGGCTGACCTGGTCACGCTGCCGGGGATCGGGCGCAAGACCGCCAATGTGATCCTGGGTAATGCTTTCGGAGTGCCCGGTATCGCGGTGGACACCCACGTCGGGCGGCTGGTGCGTCGATGGGGATGGACCCAGCACGAGGATCCGGTGAAGGTCGAGCAGGCGATCGCCGACCTGATTCCCAAGCGAGACTGGACGATGCTGTCCCACCGCGTGATCTTTCACGGTCGCCGGGTTTGCCATTCCCGTCGCCCGGCATGCGGGGTGTGCCCATTGGCCGGGGACTGCCCGTCCTACGGCAGCGGACCCACCGAACCCGGGATCGCCGCGGCGCTGCTGCGCGGGCCTGAGACTCCCCATCTGCTGGCGATGGCCGGGTTGCCCACCGATCTGGCGGGTTCGAGCGCTGCAGCCGGCGGGGTGGCTCCTGTCTTGGCTCCCGGGGCGGTGCGGTGAAGCCTGTGCTGCGCTGGGTGATGGTGGCGGCTTTACTGGTGTTCGCACTGGGCGTGGCGTTGTGGCCGCGCCCGGACGCCACATCCGCTGTCTCGACCGGTGCCGCACAGCCTGCCGGCGCACCGGCCGACCTCGACGCGCTTCGGTCCCGGGCGGATCTGCGGCCCTGCCCAAAGGCGACGTCGAGTGCCATTCCGGTTCGCGGGGTGCTGTCCGGGGTCGAGTTGCCTTGTCTCGGCCAGCCAGGAACGGTCGACCTCGGGGCGGCGCTGGCTGGGCGGCCCGCGTTGCTCAATCTGTGGGGACCGCTGTGCCAGCCGTGCCTTCAGGAACTGCCCGCACTGGCCGCTTACGCCGCCGAGCCGGATGCGGTGCCGGTGCTCGGCGTGGAGGTGCAACGGTTGCCTGAAGGGGCGCTGGAGATGCTCACCGCCCTCGACGTGCATTACCCCTCGGTCAGCGATCCCGCTGGCAGGCTGCGCGCCGCGCTGGGTGCCCCTCCGGTATTGCCGCTGAGCTTCGTGGTGTCCGCTGACGGTCGGGTCAGTCAGGTCACCCCGCCCGAGGTGTTGCGCACCCCGGAGCAGGTGCGCGCGGTGGTACAGCGTTACCTCGACCCTGGCAGCCAAGGCCCTGGTAGCCATGGAACAGTGGGATGAGCACGGAGTCGCCGATGGTGAGAGCTGGGCCGCTTGTCGACCCCACCTCGGTGCCGGGGTGGCTGGGCCAGTTGGTACGTCGCACCGCAGATCTGCGCCGCGCCGATCTCGGGTACATTCCCCCCTCACGGCAGGCGCCCCATGAGGCTGGCCGGGCGGCCGCGGTGCTGGTGCTTCTTGCCGAAGACTCGTGCACCGGTGAGCCCGATGTGCTGCTCGAGTTACGTTCCGACCAGCTGTCCTCGCATGCCGGTCAGGTCTGCTTCCCCGGTGGAGCGGTGGACGACGCCGATGACGGGCCGGTTGCGACGGCGCTGCGGGAGGCGGCCGAAGAGGTCGGGGTTCGTGCCGAAGACGTGCGGCCGGTTGCCGTGATGCCCCCGCTGTACCTGCCACCGTCGGATTTCGTTGTCACGCCGGTGTTAGGTCATTGGGAACGGCCCGGGCCGGTGACGCCGGTGGATCACAGGGAGACGGCTGCGGTCGCCCGGGTGCTGTTGCGAGTGCTCGCCGACCCGGTGAACCGGTTGACTGTGCGCGGGCCCAGTGGGTACCGGCACCCCGCCTTCGTGCTCCCTGGGATGCTCGTCTGGGGGTTCACCGGCGGATTGCTGGCCGCACTGCTGGCGATGGGCGGGTGGGAACGGCCCTGGGACCGGGCAACCGAGTACGGCCTGGACGTCGCGTGGCGGTTGGCCGAGCGGACTGAGGTGATCCGGTGAACTGGGTGGATGTGCTGGTGCTGGTGCTTGCCCTGCTCGCCGGCATCTCCGGCGCTCGGCAGGGAATGGTCACTGCGGCAGCGTCCTTTGTCGGTGTGCTGGCTGGGGCGGTGATCGGAGTGCGGATCGCGCCCTCGTTGATCGCGCGGTTCGACAGCCCGGAAGTGCGTGTCGCGGTCGGAGTCTCGATCGTGATCGTGCTCGTTGCGCTGGGCGAGACGTTAGGGGTGTGGCTGGGCCGGGCGGTGCACGGCCGGATCGACGCTGAGGCGCTGCGCCAGGTGGATAGCTTCATGGGGGCCGGCGTGCAAGGTGCTGCGGCTCTCGTGGTGGCCTGGTTGGTCGCGCTGCCACTGACCGAGTCGTCCGCCTATACCGGGCTTACCAGCGCGGTACGGGATTCGTCGGTGCTGCGGGTCACCGACACGATGATGCCCAACGTGCTGCGCGAGCTGCCGGCCGAGCTGACCAAGCTGCTGGACGTCTCGGGCTTCCCCGATGTGCTCGCCCCCTTCTCCCCCACGCCGGTCACCGATGTGGGTCCGGCTGATCCGGTCCTGCTCAACAGCCCGGTGGTGCGGGAGGCTCGGGCCAGCGTGCTCAAGGTCCGGGCCCGGGCAGCATCCTGCTCCCGGGCGCTGGAGGGCACCGGGTTCGTGATCGCCCCGCAGCGGGTGATCACCAACGCGCACGTGGTCGCCGGTACCGACCGGGTGGCAGTAGAAACCGCAAGGGGTGCGCTGGACGCCACGGTGGTCAGTTATGACCCGAATACCGACGTCGCGGTGCTGAAGGTGCCTCAGTTGAGGGCGCCGGTGCTGCAGCTGGCCCCGACGCCGGCTGCGACCGGCTCGAATGCGTTGGTGCTTGGCTACCCGCTGGATGGGCCGTACACGGCGTCGGCTGCTCGGGTGCGCGATCGCATCCGCTTACGTGGCCCGGACATCTACAACGAGGCAACCGTGGTCCGCAACGTCTACACCGTCCGAGCCGTGGTGCGCAGCGGTAACTCTGGTGGCCCGCTGCTCGACGGGTCCGGTCAGGTGCTCGGCTTAGTGTTCGGGGCAGCGGTGGACAACGACGAGACCGGGTTCGTGCTGACCGAAGAGGAGATCGCCGACGACATCGCTGCAGCGCCGAGCCAGACCGACAAGATTCCTACCGGCGTCTGCGCCGCGTGACTTCACGGATTCCGCAGGAATTCAGCAATGCACGTGGCAGTGTGTTCGGGTGCTTCCTGCTGCACGAAATGGCCGACGTGGGGCAGTACCTCATAGCGGTAGCCGCTGCCCGCCCACTGGATTGAGCGCCGTGCCGTTGGCTCCAGCAGGTATGGGTCGTCGGCGCCGTGCACCTGGAGCACCGGAACCCGGGTCGGCTGGTTCACCGCACGGGACAGCCGGTGGCCGTCGAACCGGAACTGGGAGCGGCCCACCCACCGGTAGTACTCCAGCGCGCAGTGGGCCGTGCCGGGGATCAGCATGGCTTCGCGATAGCGCTGGGCCGCGATGGTGAACTCGCTCGACGCGCACCATCGCGGGCTCGCTCCGCGGCTCAGGATCCGCTCCACCAACGCCGCACGGTCACGGACGAGGGCGCGCTCGGGCAGCCACGGCACTTGAAAGCCGGCCAGGTATCGCAAAGCGCAGCGTTGCGCCGGATCGCGCAACAGCGCCTCTCGCATCGCGAGCGGATGCGGGGCGGACAGCACCGTGACCGACCGCACCAACCTCGGGTGCAACGCGGCCGTGCACCAACCGAGGATTCCGCCCCAGTCATGCCCGACCAGATCGGCTTGGCGCTCACCGAGCGCCCGGATCAACCCCGCCACGTCACCGGACAGCGTCCACAGGTCATAGCCGCGGGGTGGTTTGTCAGAGTCACCGTAG
>JALZCO010000163.1 GCA_030863015.1 Actinomycetota bacterium | reverse complement strand
CGGCATGGGTGACCGGGGATGCGATTCCCGATGGATACGCAGGCTGTGCTGATCGAGGAGCTGGTGTCGACGGTGCGCGGACAATGAGGGTCTACATCCCCGCCACGCTCACGATGCTGCAAACGCTGGTCGACTCCGGGGAGCTGGTGCCGGTCATGGGCACCGCCTTCGCGCTTACTCCGATGCTTCGTGAGTCCTACGCAGCCGGGGATACCGAGGAGCTGGAGTACGCGGCGATGAACGAGGCGGCCCGGGCCTCGCTGCGGTTGCTGTCCGCCGAGCTGGACGGTGATCCTGCGGTGCTGCCACGCCGGGTTGTGGTGGCCGCCGATGTGGAGGCGGTGCGGTTGCGTCCCGATCTCGACGCCGCCGCCGTCACGTTTGCCGGGCCGGTGCCGACCTGGGCGGTCGCCGCCGTGCACGTCGACGTGGCGGAGGCAGAGAACGTGGTGCGTACCGCGGCAGCAGTGGTGGACGCTGCCGATCTTGGTGATCCGGACGCCGAGTTCATCCTCGGTGAAGCCGAGGACCACGAGATGGCCTGGTACGCCACCCAGGAGATCCCCTTCCTGCTCGAACTCCTCTGATCCCCCTCCCCTCTCCGGTGTGTCCTGCTCACCCCCGCGCGGTGTCGCGCTCCTGTGCCGCGGCGGGTTCCTGTGCCGCAGCGGGCAGCGCTGGGCAGGAGTACTCGACACACTGGGCAGGAGAGCCCGACACGCCGGGCACAGCAGATCAGGGAGGCGCCGATGGACGCGATCACGTCTACTCCGGTCCCGCACAACGAGCCGGTCCGTAGCTATGCACCGCAAACACCGGAACGGGATTCGCTGAGCCGCAAGCTCGCTGAGCTGGCCACCCAGCGCCTCGAGTTGCCTATGACGATCGGCGGCGTGCAGCGGATGGCGGGCGGAGAGCCGTTCGACGTGGTCACTCCGCATCGGCATGGCCACGTGCTGGGCATCAGCGCACAGGCCACTGCCACTGACGTCGCTGCCGCTGTCCGCGCCGCGATGCAGGCCGCGCCGGCCTGGCGCGAGCTTCCCTTCGACGAGCGCGCCGCGGTCTTGCTGCGTGCCGCGGATCTCGCTGCCGGTCCGTGGCGCGACACGCTCAACGCCGCCACCATGCTCGGGCAGTCCAAGTCGGTACAGCAGGCCGAGATCGACGCAGCCTGCGAACTGATCGACTTCTGGCGCTTCAACGTGCACTACGCCCGGCAGATCCTGGCCGAGCAACCAAACTCGGCGTCCGGCGAGTGGAACCGGATGGACTACCGCCCGCTGGAGGGTTTCGTCACTGCGATCACCCCATTCAACTTCACCGCGATCGCCGGGAACCTGCCCACCGCGCCCGCGTTGATGGGTAACACGGTGGTGTGGAAGCCCACTCCCACCCAGCAGCTCGCCGCGCATCACACGATGCGGCTGCTTGAGGCTGCAGGACTGCCGCCTGGGGTGATCAACCTGGTCACTGGAGACGGAGCAGCGGTCAGCGAGGTGGCATTGGCCGATCCGGACTTCGCCGGGTTGCACTTCACCGGATCCACTACGACCTTCAAGAAGCTCTGGCGCGCCATCGGTGATCATCTGGACAGCTACCGCAGCTACCCGCGCATCGTGGGGGAGACCGGGGGTAAGGACTTCTTGGTGGCGCACGCTTCGGCCGACCCAGCGGCCGTGACGACGGCGCTGGTTCGCGGAGCGTTCGAATACCAGGGCCAGAAGTGTTCCGCGGTCTCCCGGGCGTACCTGCCCCGATCGCTGTGGGACGGTGGTCTGGCCGAACAGCTTGCTGACACCACGCGGACGATCAGCTACGGCGACGTCGCTGACCTGTCGAACTTCGGCGGGGCGGTGATCGACGCGCGGGCCTTCACCAAGCACCGTGACCTGCTGGCCCGGGTAGCCACCGACCCGTCGATCGAGGTCCTCGCCGGCGGCAGTTGCGACGACTCGCTGGGGTGGTTCGTCCAGCCCACGGTGCTGGTTGGCGACGATCCCAAGCACGAGGTATTCGCAACGGAGTACTTCGGGCCGATCCTCGCGGTACACGTTTACCCCGACGAGGATTACGTTGCAATCCTTGATGTCGTCGACTCCACCAGCCCGTATGCGCTGACCGGCGGGGTGTTCGCCACCGACCGAGCCGCGGTGGCCAAGGCACAGGCGGCACTGCGCTTCGCCGCGGGCAACTTCTATGTCAACGACAAACCCACCGGGTCGATCGTGGGCCGCCAGCCCTTCGGCGGCGCCCGCGCCTCGGGCACCAATGACAAGGCCGGCTCACCCGTTAATCTGCTGCGCTGGGCCAGCCCTCGGACGATCAAGGAGACCTTCGAGCCGCCAACCGACCACACCTACCCGCACATGCACCAGCGGTCGTGAGTGC
>JALZCO010000124.1 GCA_030863015.1 Actinomycetota bacterium | reverse complement strand
GTACACCACCATCGTCGCGGCACCGGCATCAGACTCGGCCGGCTACAAGTGGCTGGCGCCTTACACCGGCTCGGCCCTGGGCCAGCACTGGATGTACCAGGGTAAGCACGTACTGATCATCTTTGATGACCTGTCCAAGCAGGCCGAGGCCTACCGGGCCATCTCGCTTCTGCTGCGCCGTCCACCGGGCCGTGAAGCATATCCCGGTGACGTGTTCTACCTGCACTCACGGCTGCTGGAGCGTTGCGCGAAACTCTCCGACGAGTTGGGCGCAGGCTCGCTGACCGGGTTGCCGATCATTGAGACCAAGGCCAACGACATCTCGGCCTACATTCCGACCAATGTCATCTCCATCACCGACGGCCAGTGCTTCTTCGAGTCCGATCTGTTTAACCAGGGCGTCCGGCCGGCCATCAACGTCGGTGTCTCGGTCTCCCGGGTCGGCGGTTCGGCGCAGATCAAGGCGATGAAGTCGGTCGGCGGCACGCTGCGGCTGGAGCTGTCCCAGTACCGTGAGCTGGAGGCGTTCGCGGCGTTCGGTGCGGAGAACTTGGATGCCACCTCGCGGCGTCAGCTGGAGCGCGGCGCCCGGCTGACCGAGCTGCTCAAGCAGGGACAGTACGCGCCGGTGCCTGTCGAGGAGCAGGTCCTATCGATCTTCCTCGGTACCCGGGGGCATCTGGATGATGTGGCGGTGGAGGACGTCGGGCGCTTCGAGTCGGAGTTCCTCGACGACGTCCGCAGGCACCACCAGGGCATCCTCGACACCATCCGCGAGACCAAGCAGTTCGACGAGGACACCGAGCAGCAGGTCGTGGACGCGGTGACAGCGTTCAAGAAGCAGTTCACCACGACGGATGGCTCCTCGCTGGGTAACGAGGCCGATGCTGACGCGATGGAGGCCGACGAGGTCGAGCGCGAGTCGGTCAAGGTCACCCGGCGCGGCCAACAAGATCGCGGCCAACAAGACGCCCAGCAAGACAACGTCCAACAAGACAACGCGAAGAAGTGACGCGACGATGGCAGCGCAGCTGAGACTACTTCGTCGTCGGATCCGTTCCGTCCAGTCCACCAAGAAGATCACCAAGGCGAGCGAGCTCATCGCGACCTCCCGGATCGCGCGGGCGCAGGCCCGGGTGGAGGCATCGCGGCCATACGCGCAGGAGATCACCAAGGTGCTCTCCGCGCTGGCCAGCGCCGCCGGCACCCTGGACAGCCCACTACTGGTCGAGCGGGAGAACCCGACCCGGGCAGCCATGCTGGTGGTGACCAGCGACCGGGGTCTGGCCGGTGGCTACAACGCCAACCTGCTGCGTGCTGCGGAGGAGCTGCACGCGTTGCTGCGCGACGAGGGCAAGTCGGTGACGCTGTACCTGATCGGTCGCAAGGCGGTCAGCTACTACAAATTCCGCCAGCGACCGATCGAGCAGTCTTGGACCGGGTTCTCCGAGCAACCCTCTTATGACAATGCAGCGGAAGCCGGCAATGTGTTGGTGGGCGCGTTTCTCGCTGGTGTCGATGACAAGGATGGCTCCGACGGGGATGCCGGACCAGACGGGGTGCCTGGCGTGGACGAGTTGCACATCGTCTACACCGAGTTCCGATCGATGGTGACTCAGACGCCCCGGGCGCGCCGGATCGCGCCGCTGGTGGTCGAGTACGTCGACGATGAGAATGAAGCGGAAGGCGCTGCAGCCGAGGCCGCTGGGAGCCAGCAGCGGTCGCGCTCGGACAGCCCGCCCCCGCTGTACGAGTTCGAGCCGGACGCCGACGAGCTACTCGGTCACCTGCTGCCGAAATACATCAACACCAGGATCTACGCGGCGCTGCTGGAGGCCGCAGCCTCGGAGCAAGCCGCCCGCCGCCAGGCGATGAAGGCCGCCACTGACAACGCCACCGAGCTGATCCAGGATCTCAGCCGTGAGGCCAACCGGGCCCGCCAGGCCCAGATCACCCAGGAGATCAGCGAGATCGTCGGCGGCGCCGAGGCGCTGGCCGCCGTGGGGAGTGATGACTGAGATGAGTACAGCCGAGAAGTCGACGACCGCTGACTCCAACTCCGGCGTGGGGACCGGCCGCGTGGTGCGGGTGACTGGGCCCGTGGTGGACGTGGAGTTTCCGGCCGATCAGCTGCCGCCACTGTTCAATGCGCTGACCGTGGAGATCGAGTTCGAAGCGCTCCGCAAGACGATGACGCTGGAGATCGCCCAGCACCTCGGGGACAACACCGTGCGTGCGATCGCCATGCAGCCACCCGACGGGCTGGTCCGGGGTGCGCCGGTGACCGACACCGGGTCGGCGATCTCGGTACCGGTCGGCGATCAGGTCAAGGGCCATGTCTTCAACATGTTGGGCCAGTGCCTGGATGCCCCGGACACCGAGTTCAGCGGGGATCGCTGGAAGATCCACCGCTCGCCGCCGGCCTTCGACCAGCTCGAGGGCAAGACCGAGATGCTCGAGACCGGATTGAAGGTCATCGACCTGCTCACCCCGTATGTGCAGGGCGGCAAGATCGGTCTGTTCGGTGGTGCCGGGGTAGGCAAGACGGTGCTGATCCAGGAGATGATCATCCGGGTAGCCCGGAACTTCGGTGGTACGTCGGTGTTCGCCGGCGTGGGCGAGCGCACCCGCGAGGGCAACGACCTCTTCCTGGAGATGCAGGAGGCCGGCGTGCTCAAGGACACCGCGCTGGTCTTCGGTCAGATGGACGAGCCGCCCGGCACCCGGCTGCGGGTCGCGCTGTCCGCGCTCACCATGGCCGAGTACTTCCGCGACGTGCAGAACCAGGAAGTGCTGCTGTTCATCGACAACATCTTCCGGTTCACCCAGGCCGGCTCCGAGGTCTCGACGCTGCTCGGCCGCATGCCCTCCGCGGTGGGATACCAGCCGACGCTGGCCGACGAGATGGGCGAACTGCAGGAGCGGATCACGTCGGTCCGCGGCAAGGCGATCACCTCCATGC
>JALZCO010000118.1 GCA_030863015.1 Actinomycetota bacterium | reverse complement strand
GTTGAAAAGCACCTGATGAGCGGGCCGGTAGAAGTCCCCAGGCCGTAATACCTCGACCACGTCAGCAATGGCGTCCTTGGACAAGAGCATCCCGCCGAGCACTGATTGTTCGGCAGTGATGTCCTGCGGCGGCTGGCGGTCAAAGGACTGCCCGCTGTCCTCCAGTCGCACGCCGCGGTCATCCACCAGTGCCACTAGTGAATACCTACCCTTCCCCGACTGCCCGACCCAGATCGAACACGTTCTATCCGATGGCACCGACAGAACCGTCTGGACGGTTCGCACCTGGTTCCCATCAACCGCGCCGGGCGAGGTTAGGGCGGTCCGAAAGCATGAGCAAGCTACAGCTGGGGACAACGTGGGGACGCGGTAGAGGATGGAGCGCCCGACCTCGCTCGTAGTGCGCCAGACAGCTGGGGACAACGTGGGGAAAACCCGCCGGATTTCCTCATTCTCACTGCTCAAACCCTGTGCACAGATATGGAACAATTTCTCCGACCGCGACCCGGCGTGTCCTGCCAACGCCATGCCGTCGCGGCGTGTCGACACTGGGAGCTATCGGAGCACTCGAAATTGGAGCACAAAGCTTCATGAAGACGGCCACCGTTGGCGCCCACGCCGTAGTGCTCGGGGCAAGCATGGCCGGCCTGCTGGCCGCCCGCGCTCTGGCCGATGCCTACCACCGCGTGACAGTGGTCGAGCGCGACGTCCTGCCGCAGGATCTCGCCGGCCGCCGGGGGGTGCCGCAGGGCCGTCACCTGCATGCACTGCACGCCCACGGTCGGGAACTGCTCGACGAGCTGTTCCCCGCCTTCACCGAGCAACTGGTGGAGGCCGGCGCGGTGACCGCGGACACTTTGGGCGACGCCCGAATCCACGTATCGGGTCACCTGCTGCGCCAAACCCATATCGGCCTGCCGGCGCTGAGTGCCAGCCGCCCATTCGTGGAGGGCCACGTCCGCCAACGGGTGCGGGCGCTGCCGGCGGTGCGTTTCGTCGAGGGTCGTGATGTGCTCGGCCTGGTCACTAGCTACGACCAGCGCCGGATCACCGGGGTGCGAGTGGCGCACCGCGACGACCGCGGTCGGCAGCACACGCTGCCCGCTGACCTGGTCATTGACGCCACCGGCCGGGGCTCGCGCACACCGGTGTGGCTGCAACAGTTCGGCTACTCCCAGCCCGCGGTCGACCGAGTCGAGATCGGGCTGGGCTATGCCAGCCGTCGCTACCGGCTGCGCCCCGGTGCCCTGGGTAACGACGCGGCCATCCTCACCGGGCCGACACCGGCCAACCCGCGGGCGGGGGCTATCAGCCCCGTGGAGGGCGGCCAACACATGGTCACGCTGGCCGGCATCCTTGGCGACCATCCGCCGCTGGACCCGGCTGGGTTCGATGCGTTCGCGGCCAGCGTCTGTTTCCCCGACCTCGCCGAGGCGCTGGTGGGTGCCATCCCTGTGGACGACCCCGTGGGTTTCCGGTTCCCGGTCAGCGTCCGTCACCGCTATGAACGGTTGGGCCGTTTCCCAGCTGGCCTGCTGGTCCTCGGGGATGCGGTGTGCTCGTTCAATCCTATCTATGGGCAAGGCATGACAGTGGCCGCCATGCAGGCAGTCACCTTGCGGGAGTTGCTGCGCGGTGGGTCACCGCCCGTGCCGCACAAGTACTTCCGGCGGATCGCGAAGATGATCGACACGCCGTGGGACATCGCCGTCGGCGCCGATCTGGCATTCCCGGGCGTGCCGGGCCGGCGTAGCGCCAAGGTCCGCATGGTCAACGCCTACCTGCCCCGGTTGCATGCCGCCGCCAGCACCGATAGCTCGTTGGGGCGGGCCTTCCTGCGGGTGGTGGGAATGATCGACCGGCCCGAAGGGTTGGTGCGGCCGGACCGGGTACTGCGCGTGCTGTGGGCACACCTGCGGGGCGCACCTGCACCGGCGAGTGGACCGGACTTGGTGGGCGACGCGCGCGAGTCCGGTCAACTGTCCAGCTGACCTCAGCCGGCAGTGGTGACCTTGACAGGGACGGTCACTGAGACCTCCGGGTGCAGGCGGACGGTCACCTCGTAGTCACCTGCGGA